>DATMAB010000017.1 GCA_035573675.1 Terriglobales bacterium | reverse complement strand
CTGCGAAACGCCACCTTGGGGTTCTTCTTCCCCAACACCTTGGTGATGGCCGCCGTCAACGTCGTCTTGCCGTGATCGATGTGCCCGATCGTCCCTACGTTCACGTGCGGCTTGCTGCGATCAAATCTCTCTTTGGCCATGCTTTAGCTCCTAGCTGCTAGCTGAAATCCAAACTTCCTCACCGGGAAACTGCCTTCCCCTGCACGCGGGCGATGATTTCCTCGGCCACCGCGCGCGGGGCTTCTTCGTATCTTGCGAAGTGCATGGAGTAGGTGGCGCGGCCCTGGGTGCGCGAGCGCATGTCGGTGGCGTAGCCGAACATCTCCGAAAGCGGCACGTGCGCCTTGATGACCTGCGAACCGGCGCGGTGCTCCATGCCTTCGACGCGGCCGCGGCGCGAATTGAGGTCGCCGATGATGTCGCCCATGTATTCCTCGGGGACGACGACCTCGACCGACATGACCGGCTCCAGCAGCACCGGGGTGGCCTTACGGGCGGCTTCCTTGAAGGCCATGGAGCCGGCGATCTTGAAGGCCATCTCGCTGGAATCGACTTCGTGATAGCTGCCGTCGTAGAGGATGGCCTTGACGTCCACCATCTCGTACCCGGCGAGCACGCCGCCCTCCATGGCTTCGCGGATGCCCTGGTCGACGGGCTTGATGAACTCCTTGGGCACCACGCCGCCCACGATCTCATTGACGAATTCGTAGCCCTTGCCGGCCTCCTGGGGCTCGAGGCGGATCTTGACGTGGCCGTACTGTCCGCGGCCGCCGGTCTGGCGGATGAATTTGCCTTCGCCTTCGGCCGCCTTGCGGATGGTCTCGCGATACGCCACCTGCGGCTTGCCCACGTTGGCCTGCACGTTGAACTCGCGCATCATGCGGTCCACGATGATCTCGAGATGCAATTCGCCCATGCCGCTGATGATGGTCTGGCCGCTGTCGGGATCGGTGTGGACCTTGAAGGTGGGGTCTTCCTGGGCGAGCTTGGAGAGCGCCACGCCCATCTTTTCCTGGTCGCCCTTGGTCTTGGGCTCGACGGCCACGGCGATGACCGGCGCCGGGAACTCGATGGACTCCAGCACGATGGGCTTTTCTTCGTCGCAGAGCGTGTCGCCGGTGGTGACGTTCTTCATGCCGACGCAGGCGCAGATGTCGCCGGCGTAGATCTCGCTGATCTCCTCGCGTTTGTTGGCGTGCATCTTCAGCAGGCGGCCGATGCGCTCGCGGCGGCTCTTGCCGGGATTGAAGACGCTGTCGCCGGTTCTGAGCTGGCCGGAATAGATGCGGATGAAGGTGAGCTGGCCGACGAACGGGTCGGTCATGATCTTGAAGGCCAGGGCGCTGAAGGGCTCGTCGTCGGCGGCCTTGCGATGCGCCGGCTGCCCGGTGTTCGGGTCCGTGCCCTCGACCGGCGGGATGTCCGCCGGGGACGGCAGGAAGTCCACGACCGCGTCCAGCAGGGGCTGCACGCCCTTGTTCTTGAAGGCCGAGCCGCACAGCACCGGGAAGAGCTTCAGCGCGATGGTGCTCTTGCGCAGCGAGCGGCGCAGCTCGTCGGGCGTGATGGCGTCGCCTTCCATGTACTTGTGCAGCAGGTCGTCGTCGTTCTCGACGATGGTCTCGACCATCTGGTTGTGGAAGGCGTTGGCTTTCTTGCGCAGCTCTTCGGGGATCTCTTCGACGACGTACTCGGCGCCCAGGGTTTCATCGCGCCACAGGATGGCTTTCATCTCGAACAGGTCAATGGCGCCGCGAAACTTGTCTTCCTGGCCGACAGGGAGCTGGATGGCGACAGGGCGGGCGTTCAGGCGCTTGCGGATGGTGTCGACGGCGTGCTCGAAGTCGGCGCCCATCTTATCCATCTTGTTGATGAAGCAGATGCGCGGAACGCCGTACTTGTCGGCCTGGCGCCAAACGGTTTCCGACTGCGGCTCGACGCCGTGCACGGCGTCGAAGACGGCCACGGCGCCATCGAGCACGCGCAGGGAGCGCTCGACTTCGGCGGTGAAATCGACGTGGCCGGGCGTATCGATGATGTTGATGCGGATGTCGCGCCAGAAGCAGGTGGTGGCGGCGGACGTGATGGTGATGCCGCGCTCCTGCTCCTGCTCCATCCAGTCCATGGTGGCGGTGCCTTCGTGCACTTCGCCCAGACGATGGGTGCGGCCGGTATAGAACAACACGCGCTCGGTCGTGGTGGTCTTGCCGGCGTCGATGTGCGCCATGATGCCGATGTTGCGGCAGCGCTCGAGTTGGATCTGGCGTGGCACGTTAACTTCGCTTCCGTTCTGAGACGCAGCAAGCTACGTCTCGACATCTCAACCCTTGGGTGTTACCACCGGTAATGGGCGAAGGCCTTGTTGGCTTCGGCCATGCGGTGCACGTCCTCTTTCTTCTTGATGGCGGCGCCGCGGTTGTTGGCGGCGTCGAGCAACTCGTTGGCCAGCTTGTCCACCATGCCCTTCTCGCCCCGGCCGCGCGAGTAGGTGATGAGCCAGCGGATGGCCAGCGACGTGCGCCGGTGCGGATTGACCTCCACCGGCACCTGGTAGTTGGCGCCACCCACGCGCCGCGTCTTGACCTCCAGCAGCGGCTTCACGTTCTCGACCGCCTTCTTGAAGAGCTTCAGGGGTTCGTCTCCGCCCTTCTCCCCCAGTTTCTCCATGGCCTCATAGAAGATGGCCTGGGCGGTGCTCTTCTTGCCGTCCCACATCATCGAGTTGATGAACTTGTGCACCAGCGGCGACTGGTACACCGGGTCAGGCGCAACTTCCGTCTTGGGGACCATTCCCTTACGTGGCATCTTGAGATTCCTCAAAACCGCTCAGCGGCTTGCGCCACTGAGATTCATCAGGCTTTCCCGCGGCGCGGCTCGGCGGCCTGATGCGCCTCGCCGCTCATCCTCCGCTCAGGCTTTCGGCCTCTTAGCCCCGTACTTGGAGCGGCCCTGGCGGCGGTCCGAGACGCCCACTGTGTCCAGCGTCCCGCGGATCACGTGGTAGCGCACGCCGGGCAGGTCCTTAACGCGGCCCCCGCGGATGAGCACGATGGAGTGCTCCTGCAGGTTGTGGCCGACGCCGGGAATGTACGTCGTGACCTCGATGCCGTTGGTGAGCCGAACGCGGGCCACCTTGCGGAGCGCCGAGTTGGGCTTCTTGGGCGTCTGGGTGTAGACGCGCGTACATACGCCGCGCTTCTGCGGCGAACCCTGCAGGGCCGGGCTTGCGGTCTTGTAACGGACCTGCGAGCGTCCTGCCCGCACCAGTTGGTTGAATGTCGGCACTCTTCTCCCGCTCCTTGGGCGCAGCCGCAGGCTGCCGCCCTGGTATCCATCCCGTTCGGGGACTGGTCCGGCACAAGGCCGGCCATGCTTCCCGGCGGGCAGCCAACGCGCGCTGGGAATCTAGGTTCCTATCGTGTCGTAGGGCCGAACGACGGTGGCGCCGCGTCCTCGAAGGATTGGCACTCCGTTTCGACAGCCGCAACCTGCATATCCCGCCGATGGCGGCAGGTGGCGCAGGTCACCTTTCAGCGAGGGTGCCCTGGTAACGGACCGTGTTGCTCGTCCTCGGGCAAGACTTCTACAGCACAGCCAAAGCGCAACAGGCAGGCTTATCCGAACTCGCGGAACCTTATGAATATAGCAAGGAGGGCGCTGAGCGTCAACCGCAGAGGCAACTCACCTGCGTGCGCGGATCGTCCCAGAGGGGCAATCGGCGCACGCTTGCCGAAAACGGAAGCAGACTCTAGACTGATGGATTCCACCCGGACAGGGACGGGATTTCCGTCGGAGGCATCGAGTCGCCGGCGGGGAGGATGCATGCGCAAGGTTGCGGCCCTTATTTTCTCTCTTCTCCTGGCGGTAGCCTCCGGAATTGCATTGCTGGGTTGTGGCGGAGGGGACAACGGCGGGACCGCGCCCAATCCCATCGACTCGGTGAGCGTAAACCCTTCGAGCCTTTCCCTGACGCCGGGGCAGGTGGCCGGAATCACGGCCCGGGCGCTGGATTCGGAGGGGAAAGCCACCTTCGCCAACAGCATCACTTTCAGCTCCGCCAACACGGCCCTGGTGCAGGTTTCAAGAAGCGGCCTGGTGTGCGCTGGGAGCTGGGACTCGCTCGACAGCCCGGTGGTATGCACGCCGTCAGCCAGCCCCATCGGCCAGACCACCATCACGGCCACGGCCGACTCCGTGAACAGTGACCCGGTACCGGTATTCGTTCATCAGGTGATCGATAACATCACTATTTCGCCCACCGCGGTGGACTGCAAGTCGCAGGACGACACGCAGCAGTTCACGGCCACCGTGTTCAGCGGCGGGAATGACATTACGTCGACCGTGGGACCCATCACCTGGACGAGCGGCTTCACCAACCTGGTGACCATCGACGCGAACGGACTGGCGACGGCCGAGCTGCCCGGTCGCTCGAACATCACTGCTTCGGTGAGCGGCACCACCAGCCCGGCGGCGCCCTTCACTGTCTGCCCGCCCGCCAGCCTCTCACTGCACGTGAGCGGCGCTCCCGACACATCCTTCAGCATCGCAACCGGCGCCAACCGCGACCTGGCGCTGGACGTCGTGGATACTCTGGGAAATAGCATCACGGGCTTGCCGGTGGCGCTGTTGACCTCCGCGCCGGCCGTGGCAACGGTGACCGCGACCATCTCAGGCTCCACGGTGACGCTGCGCGCCACCGGGGCGGCGCCGGGCACAGCCATCATCACCGCCATGTGCACGCCGCCCACGTGCAACGCGAACACGACCTTGGCCACGTACAGCAACGCGGTCACGGCCACCGTGACCGGATCGGCCGGCGCGGGACGCGTCTTCGCCACCTGCACTTCCACCGCAGCGCCCTGCACCAATCCCACCAGCAGCGGCGGCACCCAGACGCCGCTGGTTCCTATCGACACTTCGACCAACACCGCCGGAACGGTGGTCAACCTGCCGCAGACGCCCAACTCCATGGTGTTCACACGGGACGGCACCTTGATGTTCCTGGGCTCGGCCAACGGGCTGATGCAGGTCGACACAATCACCAACGGGGTGGCAGCCCCGGTCACGAACGCCCAGGGGAAGGTGCTGACCGTTTCGCCGGACGGCAACCGGGTAGTGGTCTTCGATGATGCCGCCAACCAGTTGCGCATCCTGAATCGGAGCGCCAACACCGTGACCTCGGCCTCGTTTACGGGGGTCACGGCGGCGGCCTACACGCCCGACGGCTTCAAGCTGTTCCTCGTCGCCGGCAACACGCTGCACGTAATCTCTGACGTCTCTACACCGCAGGCAATTTCCCTGAGCGCCGCCGCCCGGGATCTGACGATCGTCCCTGGTGGGTCGTTCCTGTACCTGGCGGGAGGCGCGGCGTCTTCGGTGACGGCGCATGCCACCTGCGATAACTCACCGGCGCTCACGGCGGCAACGCCGGGCGATCCTTCGTTGATCCGCACGCTGCCCAACGGCTCGCGGGTGCTGGCGGTAGATTCCCCCGGGATTGATGACGTCACTGTGGTTCCGACCTTCAGCGGCCCGTGTCCGTATTCGGTGAGCAGCGTGGTCACCTCCCGCGACTTCGGCCAGGGCGCGTTCACCGCGCGGCAGCTCATCATCCTGCCCGACGGCTCGCGCGCCTACGTCACCAGCGACCTTACCAGCCTGCTGGTCTATGACGTCGCCGGCCAGACTGTGGCCACCATCCCGCTGGCCAACGGCGCCACCGCTTTCACCGGCGGAGCTACGCTGAACAGCTCGCAGCTCTACGTGGGCGGCAGCGACAACGCGGTGCATCGCATCGACGTGGCCACCGGCCTGGACGTCCAGCAGATCGCGGTGACCAATGGACAGAGCCCGGCCGTAGCCTTCACTCCTGATCTGGTGGGCGTGAGACCGAGGTAGAAGCAGTAACCAGTGGCTATTGGTCAGTGGCCAGGAATGCTGAGCCCTCGCGAGAGCGAGGGCTTTCTTCTGGTCGCCCGGGAAGATGGCGATCAGCTGCGGAACGCGGCCTCGTACTCTTCCGGATCGATTCCCTTGTAGGAGAGCGTGTGCTTCAGGCGCTGGCGCAGGTCGGCGGGGGTGGATTCGATGAAGGCGCGCACGGCGACTTCCAGGCGCACACGCGAGGCGCCGGCTTCTTCGGCCAGCGCTTCGGCGCGCAGCTCTGCGGCCTGACGCACACCATCACGCACAGGCAGCGGCAGCTCGAACAGCAAGTCGTCGATGATCTCGCGGGCTTCGTCGGTCCACTGCACCGTAGTTCTCGGTTCTAAGTTCTCAGTTCTCGGGAAACTGCTCAACAACCGTCCTACTGCGCCCCCGTTCCTTTGACGCGAGCGCCCGATTCTTCCAAACTGCGGCCCACGCTGTCGAGCACGCCGTTGATGAACTGGATGGATTCAGGCGAAGAGAAGCGACGCGCGACCTCAATCGCCTCGTTGATCACGATGGCGCGGGGAATCTCCGGGAAGGCGAGGAACTCGGCCACGCCGGCACGCAGCAGGTTGCGGTCCACCGCGGCCATGCGGTCCATGCGCCAGTGCGGCGCGTGCTGCTCGATGAGCGCATCGATCTCTCCGGCGCGTTCGCTGGCGAGAGCGAAGACCTTGTCGGCGAACGCGCGCACCGAAGCGTCGATCTCCGCCCGTTCGTTCCAGAACGTGCGGCGCACGTCTTCCGGCGCCTGCTTCCCCAGGTCGCGCTGGAAGAGCATCTGCAGCGCCAGTTCGCGGGCTTTCCTGCGCGTACCCATGGGTCAGTTGCCAGTGGCCAGTGGCCAGTGGCCAGTCAACGGCACCGAGTTCGGGACAGCTCTGAGGATCGCGCCGACGGGCAACTCGAAACTGGAAACCGGAAACTTCATCGCTTCCGTTTCGCACGTTGCTTTGCGGGTTTCTTGGCGGCCGACTCCAGACGGCCGACGGCTTTCTTCAGCGATGCCATCTCCACCGCCGAAAGGCCGGCTTCGAAACCCTTGTTGCCGCTCTTCAGACCGGCACGGTCGATGGCCTGCTCGAGAGTATCGCAGGTCAGCAGGCCATAGGCGTGCGGCACGCCGGTCTCCTGCGCCGCC
Source organism: Terriglobales bacterium (assembly GCA_035573675.1). Classification (NCBI taxonomy): domain Bacteria; kingdom Pseudomonadati; phylum Acidobacteriota; class Terriglobia; order Terriglobales; species Terriglobales bacterium. Next base: position 133,502 of record DATMAB010000017.1, on the reverse strand, counting down.
TGCCCGATGCCCCGCGTCACTTCGTTCGCCAGATGCTCATAGTGCGACGTCTCGCCGCGCAGGATGCAGCCCAGACAGATCACGGCATCGAACCGCCGGGTCTCGGCCATCGCACGCGCGGCAGCGGGAATCTCGAAGGCGCCGGGCACGCGCGCGATCTCAATGTCGCGATCGCGGGCGCCCGTGCGGTGAAGCGCGTCAAGCGCGCCCGCCAGCAGGCGCTCGGTGATGAACGAATTGAAGCGGCTCATCACGATGCCGAAGCGCTGGCCCCGCGCATCCAGTTTCCCTGCGAGGCCGGCAACTGCGGACTTCCCGGGACGGCTGAAGATGGCGATGCGGATTCCGCCCGTCTCAACCGCGAACCAGCGCGCTCCCCAGTCCGTGTCTTCAATTTTCCCGGCGAGGCGCAGCTTCTTGCGGCGCGCCAACGCGTAAAGTGCGTCGACATCGCTGACTTCCAGGCCGACGTGCGCATCACCGAAATCCTCGCCCTGCGCGACCTTTACCTGTCCCTGCGGGGCGAGGAACACGACGCCACGGCTGCGCTTCTCTTCCCAGCCCTCGCCGCGCTCCAGGCCCAAAGCGTCCAGGACTTCGACGAGCGCCGAGAACTCCTTCGCATTCTGCGCGTGGCAGGCGAGTTGGACGGCCTTGATCACGGCGATTCACCACTGAGGCACGGAAGCACAGAGAATACAGTTTCCAGTTTCCAGTTTCCAGAAGCGACATGGTGAAACTGGAAACTGGAAACTTGAAACTGCGAAGAAATAGCGCGGAGACTCTATTTCCCGCTGAATTTCGTCGGCCGCTTCTCCAGAAATGCCGTGGTGCCTTCCTTCTTGTCCTCGGTGGCACAGCAGATGCCGAAAAGCGTGGCTTCGAGGTAGAGGGCTTCGGGCAGGGCCATCTCCATGCCTTTATTGACGGCTTCCATGGTGTACTGCACGGCGAGGGGCGCGTTGGCGATGATCTTCTGCGCGATGGCTTCCGCGCGCGGCACGAGTTCCGCCTGCGGCACGACTTCGTTCACCAGGCCGATGCGATGGGCTTCCTGCGCGGTGATCATCTCCCCGGTCAGCAGCATCTGCATGGCGAGCCCCTTGCCGACCAGTCGTGGCAGACGCTGCGTGCCGCCGTATCCGGCCATGATGCCCAGCTTCACTTCCGGCTGGCCGAGCTTGGCGTTCTCGCTGGCCAGACGCATGGTGCAGGCCATGGCGATCTCGCAGCCGCCGCCGAGCGCGAACCCGTTGATGCAGGCGATGACCGGCTTGCCCAGATTCTCCATCAGATCGAGCACACTCTGGCCGCGGTGCGTGTACTCCTTGGCCTCGATGGGATTGTGCCGGGCCAGCTCAGTGATGTCCGCGCCGGCGACGAACGCTTTCTCCCCCGCCCCGGTAAGGATGACCACGCGCACCTCTTTGTCATCCCGCGCCTGGGTGAACGCCGCGCGCAATTCTTCCATGGTGGCCATGTTGAGCGCGTTGAGCACCTTGGGGCGGTTGATGGTCACGTATGCGATGGAGTTCTTCTTCTCGAATAGCAGGTTTTCAAACGCCATGGTTTGCTCCTAACTCCTGGCTACCAGCTCGTATGGGACAAGTTCGACGCGTCCATCGCCGAATGTGTGTTCACGGCAGCGGACTAACGAACGAGGTGGGAAGCGCCACTCCTCATCATCTGGCACTTGATCGACAGTGATTTCGTAGATGTCGTCGCGTACGTGCTCTGCGTGCACAGGGCGCCACACGTCGGTACCCTCGTTCAGCAGTGGCATATAGACGACGACCCTCACCCGTCTCCCTCAATTCGCGCTCATCCGAACTAATCCCGCAGAAAATCAGAACTTCCCTGGTTTCGGAGAAGCCGGGTCTGACCAGTCGTAGAAACCCTTGCCGGTCTTTTTTCCGTACCACCCCGCCAGCACCAACCGTTTGAGCAGCGGCGGGGAGGCGAAGCGCCGCTCCTTGAACTCGTCGAACATCACATGCGTGATGTAGTACGTCGTATCGAGGCCCACGAAGTCCAGCAACGTGAACGGCCCCATGGGATAGCCGCAGCCCAGCTTCATGGCGTTGTCGATGTCCTCGATGGAGCCGACGCCTTCTTCATAGGCGCGGATGGCGTCCAGCAGATAGGGCACCAGCAGGCGGTTGACGATGAACCCGGTCTTGTCCGAGGTGCGCACCGGGACCTTGCCCAGCTTGAGGGCAAACTGGTAAGCCGTTTCGTAGACATCGGGCGCGGTGGCGATGGTGCGCACTACTTCGACCAGCTTCATCAGCGGCACCGGGTTGAAGAAGTGCAGGCCGATGAAGCGTTCGGGACGCTGGGTGGAGGTCATCAGCTCGGTGATGGAGAGCGAAGAGGTATTGGAGGCGAAGATGGCGTCCTTCTTCACGATGGCGTCGAGCGCCGCGTACATCTTCCGCTTCTCGTCAAGGTTCTCGATGATGGCCTCGATGATCAGGTCGCAGCCGGCGAGGTCTTCTTTCTTCAGCGTCCCTTTCAGGCGGGCGCGGACGGCGTCGGGCTCCTCCTTCAGCGTGCCCTTCTCCGCGAACTTGGCCAGCGATTTGTCGATGCCGGCAAAGCCCTTGTCGAGGAACTTCTGCTCGGCCTCGAGGACGGTGACGTCGCATCCAGCCATCGCCGAGACCTGCGCGATGCCCGAGCCCATCAGCCCGCAACCCAGCACACCGACTCTCTTGATCTCCATACGCAATCCTCGTAAGGCTAGGGATTCGTTCGAAACAGACCCATGATTCCAGCGGCCCGATTCACTGTCTGTGATCTGTGAACACCGCCGGCCGCTGGCCTGGCGAGATGCCTGGCAAACCTGGTGCTCAGCTCAAGCTCTCTACGATCACCGCGATCCCCTGCCCGCCCCCGATGCACGCGGTCGCCAGGCCGTACTTTCCCTTGCGGCGGCGGAGTTCGTAGAGCAGGGTCAGGACCAGGCGTGTGCCGGTAGCGCCCAGCGGATGTCCGAGCGCGATGGCGCCGCCGTTCACGTTGACCTTGTCGCGGTTGAGGCCGAGTTCCTTCTCGACGGCCAGATACTGCGCGGCGAAGGCCTCGTTGACCTCGATCAGATCCATGTCTTCGAGCTTGAGCCCGGCCTTCTTCAGCGCCAGGCGCGTCGCGGGCACAGGCCCTGACCCCATGATCTTCGGCTCGACGCCGGCAATGCCCCAGCTCACCAGCCGTCCCAGCGGCTTGAGCCCGCGCTTCTCGGCGTCCGCGACCGACATCACCACCACGGCCGCGCCGCCATCGACGATGCCGCTGGCGTTGCCCGCGGTGACGGCGCCGTCTTTGCGGAAGGCCGGCTTCAGCTTGGCCAGCCCTTCGAGCGTGGTCTGCGGGCGGCGATGGTCGTCCTCGGTGAACATCTCGCCGGTCGGGCGGCCCTTGGCATCCTTCAGCGGCACCGGGACCAGCTCTTCTTTCATGCGGCAGCTCTTGTAGGCAGCCTCGGCCGTCCGCTGCGAGCGCAACGCGAACTCATCCATCTGCTCGCGGGTGATGCCCTGCTGCTCAGCGTAGAGTTCGGCTGTGCCGGCCATGGCCAGGCCGCAATAGGAATCGACGAGCGCGACCATGAGCGAGTCTTCCAGCCGGCCTTCGCCCAGGCCCAAGCCCCAGCGCGCGCCGCGGATGACGTGCGGCGCCTGCGACATGGCTTCCATGCCGCCGGCCAGCACCGTCTTCCCTTCTCCCAGTTGAATCATCTGCGCGGCGTTGACGATGGCCTGCATGCCCGAGCCGCACAGGCGATTCACGGTGAGCGCCGGAACTTCGACCGGCAATCCGGCCAGCAGGCCGACGTGCCGCGCGCCGTAGAGCGCGTCGCCCGAAGTCTGTTGCGCGTTGCCGAAAACCACGTGATCGAATTCCTTGGGGTCCACGCCCGCCCGCGCGATGGCTTCTTTGGCCGCGATGGCGCCCAGCTCCTGCGCCGTGAAGTCGCGCAGCTTGCCGCAGTAGCGGCCCATGGGCGTGCGCGCCCCGCTGACGATGGCGATGTCGGTCGGTTCCAGCATCAGGAATTCCTGTGACGATCTTCGGAATGAGGAGACAACCTATCGAGTGTAGCAGCGGCTCTCGCGAGCGGGCAACCGGCGCCGCAGGATAGCGTTACGCCGGAACCGGCTCCAGCTTGGGCGCCAGCGCGCGCGCCTTGTCGCCGCCTTCGGCACGGGCGGCGTCGAGCGCCTGCTCCACGCGGTTGATGACTTCGGTGACCACGTCGATGGGATCGAAGTTCGAGCGCGCCACGATCTCCGCAATGCCCACGGTGATGGGCAGCGGCTTGTCCGTTCCCGCCAGCCGCACGCCCGTGAGCGCCTTGCGCAGCTTATCCACCACGAAAAAGGCGTTCCTTTCGTTCGTGTCCGCCAGGAGCAGCGCGATGGTGGTCAGGTCGTAGCGCACGGCCACGTCATTCTGCCGGATGTGCGAGGTCACGACCTGGCCGATCTGCGTCATCATCGACTCGACCGCGGGCTCGCCCACTTCCTTCACCAGCGCGCCCGCCTTGGCGAACTGCAGCAGCATCACGCTGGCCGTGGAGTTCTGCTGGATGGCGCGCTTCACTTCACTGAGCAAGACGTCGATGTAGGAGGCGCGGCGCAGCAAGCCGGATTTTTCGTCGGTGACCGCCAGTGTCTTCACCAGGCTGCGCAATCGCGAGTTGTTCACCGCCAGCACCACCTGGTCGGCGATGGTCTTGAGCACGAACACGTCCGTCTGCCGCCATTCCCGCGGCGTGTAGCACTGTTCCAGAAAGAGGACGCCGGCGTGCTCGTCGCCATCCATCAGCGGCACCGCCAGGATGGACTGGATAGCGAGCGCGTCAATGAACTGCTGCACGCCCGCCAGATCGGGATTGCCGGGCGCATGCGGGATGAGCACCGGCCCGCGGGCCACCGTGAGCGCCTGCAGCGTCCCGATCAGCTTGACGATGGCCATCACGTCCGACTGTTTCACGCCCGGGGCGCAGTACTCCAGCGCCGCCGAAGGCGGTTTGCCCGGCGTACACAGCCCGGCCACGCAGCGGCTGGCGTTCCAGTGGCGGCCCACTTCGTTGACCGCCGTGAACAGCACGCTCTTCACGTTGCCCTGGCGGTAGATGTTGCGCGTGATCTCCGTGACGCGCGCGATGTTGTCCACCGCCGCTTCGTCCACGCTGGGCACGGCCGCATAGGGGCCCGCCGCCGTGCCCGCCGCAGGCGTGGGCGTGGTCGCGGATGCCGCAGCCGGCACCCCAGCCGCCACCGCACCCACGCCGCTGGGATACTTGGGCAGCAGGCCGGCGTTCATATAGAGCTGCCGCAGCTTCTCGTTCTTGTCCTCTTCCCGCGGGAACAGTTTCTGGATGCGTTCCAGCCGCTCTACCGCCTTCGAGCGCATCGAATACTGCAGGAAGATCTCCGCCTGCAGCATCAGGTCGTCGAGGATGGTGGTCTCGCTCTCGACCGCGCCGGCCGGCGCGCCCGCCTTGTCCTCCTCCACTTTCACCGCGCCCGTGAAGCGGTTGGCCACGGCGTTGAAGCGCGCGGAATCGATCTTGCCGCGCAGCATCTCCAGGCGTTTCTGATGGCCGGGCTCGTAGGCGTCCACTTCCGCCGCCGCGTCCAGCGAATCCGCCGCCTTGATGAAGTTCCCGGCGGCGTAATAGAGCTGGAACAGCTTGATCAGCGTGGCGCAGTAGTCCTGCTCGCGGTTGTTGGCGTTGTAGACCTCGACCAGATATTCCAGGAATTCCACGCCCGGCGGATGCTTGTCCGTGACTTCCTTGATGAGCGTGACGTACTCGCGGCGGCGGTTATGTTTGTACTGGTTCTCCTCCAGGCGGTGCGCCGCCTGCAGCGCCTTCTCCATCTGCTCCGCCTTGATGAGCTCGGCGATCATGCGCCCCACTTCGTCGGCCTGCGCCGGATCTTTCTCCAGCAACTCCCAGACGTAGGGCTCGGCGTCCAGCGGGCGGCCGGAGGCCAGCAACGCCCGGCAATACGCCTCGCGCAGCTCCGGCGTGGCTGCTGCGCCTGTCGCCAGCGCCTCCACCGCCTTCACCGCTCCCGCAGCATCCCCCTTGGCCAGCAGCGTCTTGCCGTGCGCCAGAGCGGCATGCGGAAGCGTGGGATCGGTGGTGTAGGCGCGCGCATACCAGGCGCCCGGATTGCCGCCACCCGCCTTCGCTTCCAGCTCGCCGGCCTGGAAGAAGGCTTCGGCCGCGGCCTTCACGTCGAACAGCTCCGTGGCCAGCTCGCCTTCCCGGCGATAGTTCTCCACCTTCGGATCGAGCGCGACAATGCGCTTCAAGGCTGCCAGCGCCTCCGGCTTGCGCCCGGAAGAACTGAACCCCGCGACCGCCGCCTCGTAGGCGTCGAGCGCGTCCTTCTTGCTGGACTTCTCGACCAGTTGGCCGTAGCGCAGGCTCTGCTCCGGCGAGGGCGTGGTGGCCTTCAGCAGCTTCTTGTAGGTGATGTTGGCCTTGGAGACGTCGCCGATCCCGGCCTGGCGCTCGAACAGCACGCCCAGCAGCTTGGCGGCGTCCCCGGTGCGGTTCAGTTGCAGACACAGGTCGGCGGCCGTGGAGCGCACCGCGTCCTGGTTGGGATCGTCTTCCAGGATCCCCAGGTACTCCTCCAGCGCGGACTCCGTCTTGCCCTTCTGCAGGTACTTCTCCGCCTTTTCGATTCGCTTGGAGAAATCGGCCATGACGCGCGCGTGCTCGAGGAGTGCGTATTGTAGTCTGTGGCGAAGGGCCGCAGCAATCGGGGCGATTGCCCGACCGGGCCTCGCGGAAGTCCCTCGGTCTCGATTTAGGGAGGTGCCCCATGTCTGCGCGATGCTCTTCCGCGCAGACGTGGGAGACGGGACCCACACCAGTCTGAGTCAGAAACGGACCGCGTTACCACGGGAACGTATCCCACGTACGCGCCGAAGAGCGCGGCGCGAACGTGGGGCACCGTCAAGGGTCGATAAGGAGGCAGGTGCGCCACCCGCCCTCAAGGGATGCTGCTATCGCGAAAAGCCCCTCAGGGGCGACCCATCGCAGCCCACGGCTTGAGCCGTGGGTGGGAACCGATGCCCCACCTCACGCTGCCCCTCCGAGCCCGCCCGACCGAGCTGCGCGGAAGGAGGGCGGGCGAGGAAGGGCAGCCCCAGGAACTTCGGGCTGGATGCGGTGCGTCGGTGCTGCATGAATCAGAGTGGACCGCCCTACTAAGGAATGTCACCGACGAGGACAAGTAAGGAGGCAGATTCTGGCACCGCGTCCTATTTGAGCTCGCTCTGGATGATCCGATATTTGATGCGCATTCGCTTGTCAGGATTCCCGTCTTTGAAGGCAGTCACCAGTATCTCAGAGCCCTTCAACTCAAACTCGAAGACATTTCCAGGTATCAATGGAGCGCACTTGCTCCAACGCCAGCTTGCACGGCAGTGAATCACCATCCGATGAGTACCGGTCTCCACCACGTTATAGACATCAGCAACCGTCCAGGTAATCGGAATCTGAGTTGGGCTCAAATATGTCGTATCACAGTTCACGGACAACTTTGCGAGTGAATCAGTGAGCACCTGACCCTGTCCATAGCAGGACGAAGAACTCGAATAGTCCCCAAACGTAGCGTATGAAGTTGTTTGCTGTGGGAGCACCCGATAGGCCACTGCAAAGAACGTGGATGGCGCCAAGCCAGTAGGGTTTGGGTTGGACTGCTGGGAGAAGACAGGACCGGCCGACCCAGACTTCTCGACAACCTGCGGTGGAGTAGGGGACACCATGGTCTTCTCAAGCAGAGCCCTCTTGCCAGAAGCTGTCTGAACTATCAAACGGGTGTTCGTCTCTCCAGTGACCTCTATCGGCTCACCACACTTCAGTTCAACCGGATCAGCCCCATCAGCAGAATCGCGAACGACCGTCCCAAGGGAAAAGCAATCGACATAACCGCTCTTGGGGTTAGCCGGCTTGTTCTCGACTACCTGTGTAGCTCCGTTCGACGACCCGACGGCGGGTTGAATACACTTAGCCGCAAAAAGTGGAACATCCTTGCAGTTCGAAGGTGCTGCGGAATCCGAAGGTGCACGCGGAGATTCAAACTTCATGCGCTCAGTTTGGCTATCATCTCGGATTAGCGAAATCATGCCGTCTGCGTGCCAGCCCCTGCAGCTATTGCCGGTGTAGTTCCCGCTGGCCTTCCCCTGCTCGAACTTCAGAATGCCTGCGTACGAAGAGGGACAAGCCCTGTCTGGCAGCGTGAAGTTGAAATGGAGCGTATTGCCTTGAAGCTGTCCTCCTGCTAGTCCCGGTTCGCTACCCTGCAAAGTAAACGTGCCCGAAACTGACTTGCCATCTTTACGATCCAGCCTAATGGTCCCCGTCTGGGTTGAGACGGAGTCAGCCATTGTTGCTCGCCAGATTCCTTGGATGTCGAGGTCTTGGCCGTATACTGAAGTGCACGCGAGAGCAATAACAATGAGCCGAAACCCGAAGAGGCCCATGGAGACCTCCTAAGGAACAGGTTTGTTTAGGGTGGCAACAACTCTAGGCTTCCGCGGCAGAGCAGTCAAGCATGACTGCGTCCTCAATCGCGATTCAAAAGCGCGTCCCGCTTGTCTGTTTCGGTCTCGTTGGCCCAACGGGAATGCTTGGCCTTCAGGCGGCGCTTCAGTTCAGCCATCAGTTCCTCCTCGGACATTTCGCCCAAGCTGGCTTGTGTCCTGACCCGGCATACCCAATCCCGAAGATCGTCCTGCACCGACCACACCGCACGACATTTCATCACGCCCAGACCCAGATGAGATTGGTCAGGAAATATGGCCTGTAGCCGAAGCCAAGGTTCCTCTATTAACTCTCCCGTAGACCACTCAAAATGGGGGTGCATTTCGACGAATACTTTCACGCTGACGCCAAGTTCCCTTTTGTCAAAGGTTCGCGGCTGAAATCGCAACCTCTCCTCGTCCGAAGACCAGCCGAACTCTCTTAGGGCCGGTAAGCACGCTAGCAGCAGCTCTGCCTTGTGGCGTCCAAACCTGAAGTGGCTATCGTACTGGTGTATCGGCCCTCCGTTCTTCAGGATCTCAACCACTGGGTAGCCGTGAACTTCATCAAAGTCTGCATTCATTGAGAACCTAGGGTTCTCCGCCGTGCCGAGTGTCGGGCCTTGACAGTGGGCGCAGTACCTGCGCTCCATGCTTGGGTACTTTTCGCAACGCTCCGACAAGGGCCACTCCTATTAGGTCTTTGGATGAAGCTGCACTCGGTTTATGTCCCAAGAATTCGCCCGACCCTCAGGCGGCACGGCCTTGCGACGTCCCAGCACTGCATATCCCCAGCCAATACACAACCCACTGAAAAACATGCGCTTGTGCAATTCCCAATTTGAGATAGCTATGGTTTGACGGAGGAGAACCCGATTTCCCGACACTCCGACTCAACCCCTTCGAACCCGAGAGATCTCCGCAATCTCTGCCCCAGATTCTTCTCTGGTCCTGCAACTTTTCGCTTGACATTTGCATCTATTTGATATATTCTACGTGCAGTATTGACTTTGTGAATATAACTCCTTATTTACGGGGAACTTACCTCTAACTCCTTTGTTTCCGGGGATCACCCGGGACTTCCCCACCCTAACTCGTTGATTCTATTCAGAGGGGAGGGGGGAGGGGGTATCCATGAACGACCCTATCGCTAAACTCGATCTGGCCCGTAAGGCCCCGCGCTGTAACCACTTCAAGCCCGACGGCGCCCGCTGCGGCTCGCCCGCCATCAAGGGAAAACGCCTCTGTTTCGCCCACCTTCGGGCCCGATATCCGCAGAAAAACGGCCTGTTCCCCGCCCTCAGGGACGACGAGGCCGTGGCCTGCGCCGCCATGCAGGTCGCCCGCGCCCTGACGGAGCAGTCCCTCGACCCGCGCACTGCGTCCCTGCTCCTCTGGTCGCTGCAGATCGCCAAGTCCACCTTGAACGGTAAGCAGGATTCCGAACACAAATGACTTGCTTCACCGCCGAGATGCCGAGCACGCCGAATGAACGATTTTCAATGATTCAATGATCCGATGATTCAATGATTCAATTGCTCTGCGTCTCCGTGCCTCTGTGGCCAACTGCTAGAATGAAGCCCATGCCGACCGACTCCGCTCACGACCCTCTGCTGCGCTGGCGCAGCGAGTTTCCCATCCTCGACACCACCACCTACATGATCAGTAACTCGCTCGGCGCCATGCCCCGCGGCGTCTATGACGCGCTGCGCTCCTACGCCGACGCCTGGGCCACGCGCGGCGTGCGCGCCTGGGAAGAAGGATGGTGGGGACTGGAGACCGAAGTCGGCGACGAGATCGGCGAATTGATGAACGCCCCCAAGGGTTCGGTCTCGACCCATCAGAACGTCAGCCTGTGCCAGGCGACGGTGGCCTCCTGCTTCGACTTCGCGGGCAAGCGCAACAAGATCGTCTTCAGCGACATGAATTTCCCCTCGGTGGTCTATTTCTGGTACGCGCAGCAGCGGCGCGGCGCGCGCGTCCACATGGTGAAGACGGACGACGGCATCACCGTGCCCACCGAGCGCCTGCTGGACGCTATCGACGAAGAAACGTTGCTGGTGCCCATCTCGCACGTCGTCTTCCGCAGCTCGTTCATCAAGGACGTGCCGGCCATCGTCGAGAAGGCCCACAAGGTCGGAGCGCTGGTGCTGCTGGACACGTTCCAGTCCCTGGGCACGGTGCCAGTGGACGTGCAGAAGCTCGACGTCGATTTCTGCACCGGGGGCGTGCTGAAGTGGCTGTGCGGTGGCGCCGGCGTGGGTTATCTCTACGTGCGCCCCGAGCTGGGCCGCAAGCTCGAGCCGACCATTACAGGATGGTTCGCGCACCAGGATTCATTCGCCTTCGAGATCGGCCCCATCCGCTACGCGGACCCGCCGATGCGCTTCATGAACGGCACCACGCACCTGCCCGCACTCTACGCCTGCCGGCCGGGGCTGAAAATCATCCGCGAGGTGGGCGTGGAGCGCATCCGCGAAAAATCCCTGCGGCAGACGGCGCGGCTCATCCGCATGGCCGAGGAACGCGGCTGGAAGGTGAACACGCCGCGCGACCCCGAGCGGCGCGGCGGCACTGTCTCCATCGACATGCCCAATTCCAGGGAAGTGTGCGCGCAATTGCTGAAACGCGACATCCTGGTGGACTGGCGCCCCAAGGCGGGGGTGCGCATGTCGCCGCACTTCTATAACAAGGATGAGGAACTGGACACGGCCATTGCCGCGGTGGAGCAGATCCTGAGCGAAATGGGCGTGGCCGCGCGCTAGGCGTCCTGTCAGATTTACGGAATGGGCTTGCCTTCCATTAGCGCCACGCGATAGGGAAACAGCGTGGCCTTCATCACGCCCCTGGCCACCGCCGGGTCGCCGTTCATGATGCGGCGCGCGGCTTCTTCATTCTCGGCCCGGAAGATCACGATGCCGAATGAGGACTCATCGGTGTTCAGCGTGCGCCCGGCGAGGATCACCACGCCCCTGGCGGCCAGGTCCTTCAGGTAGTTGAAGTGTTCCAGGACTATGGCCTGTTCCTCCGGCGTGGGACCGCTGGTAAGCAGGGCGGCGCGAGTCGGCTGGATGCGGTAGAGGAATTGCAGTTCTGCTTTCCTGGCCGGCTCATCGCCGGAAGCGAAGGCCGCCAGTAGCGTGACAATCGAAATCAGAAGCAGCGTGCGAATCATAGGGCGCCCTCTCGTAAAGGTCTTGCCAGCCGCAACCGTTCTACGTGCTTCTTACCCGAAACCGCACGAATCATTAGCCAGGAGGTTCCGGCTTGACATTCGCCTTTTCTTCCCCTAAGCTTGGGGCATGGCACTGACCCGGAGGCAACGCCAACTCTACGATTTCATTGCCGGCTTCGTCCAGCAGAACGGCTATTCGCCTTCCTTCGAAGAGATCCGCGAGGGTCTGGGGCTGAACTCGCTGGCCACAGTGCACAAGCACGTGACCAACCTGGAGAAGAAAGGACTTCTGAAGCGGGGCTACAACCGCAGCCGCTCCATCGACCTGCTGCCGCCGCGGGGCAAGATGCGGCAGGCGCTGGCCGCGCCCGTGACGCTGCCCCTGATGGGCAGAATCGCCGCGGGACGGCCAATCGAAGGAGTGGAGAACCCGGAGACCATTAACTTCTCCGATTTCACCCGCTCGAAGGACGTCTACGTGCTCGAGGTCAGCGGCGATTCCATGCAGGACGAACACATCGTCGAGGGTGACTACATCCTGGTGGAGAAGACCCAGGTGGCGGTGAACGGCGAACTGGTGGTGGCGCTGGTGGACGGCGCCGAGACCACGCTGAAGCGCATCTACCGCGAAGGGGATTACGTCCGCCTGCAGCCGTCGAACGCCGCCATGCAGCCCATCACCGTGCCCGCCGCCTCGGTGCAGATTCAGGGGCGGGTGATCGGAGTGCTGCGCAAGTACTGAAAGTCAGTGGTCAGTGGCTAGTGGCCAGTGGCCAGAAACCTAAACCTCACCAGCCGCCGCCTCCGCCTCCGCCGCCGCCGCCTCCCGAAGAACCGCCACCGCTTGAGCCCGAGCTTCGGCCGGGAGGTGTCGAGGAAGAAGACACGGCGCTGGAGAACGAGCTTCCGAACGAGGACGCGAATCCTCCGGGGTTGAAGGCATTCCAGTTCGAGCCCCGGTACCAGGAAGGAGAGTACGCAGAGGCCTGTTCCGCCTCGGCGGCCTTGGCCAGGACGTCGGTGAACTGGTCAGCCCACTGCTGTTCGCAATCGAGAGCGAGCGCGTACGGAAGATACTTCTCGAACAGCTCCGGCGTGCGCGCCGGACCCTCGAAGCGGCGCAGGCGGTCGCTGTCCACGGCGGTCAGGAACATCTTGAAGCCTTCCACCTTGTCGAGCAGCGCGCGGCCGGCGCTGGTGGGCGCCTTCAGCAGATAGTGGAACAGGACGTTCACGGCCACAATGGTCAGCAGCACGGCCACCGAGACCGGGGAAGTCGCCTGCGAATACATGTAGATGCCGAATCCCTCGCCGCCTACAAAGGGCACGGCGAAGGCGGTGATGAACAGCGCTCCCACTAGGCTCACAACGCGATTGACGACGCCGCCGAACATCACGGCCTTCCACGCGCGGAACACGGCCATCAGCAGAAAAAAGACGCCGAACGACCAGCCGGTAAGCCAGATGGTCATGAAGCCGGCGAGCATCTTGCGCTCGACGCCCTCGGCCGCCACCACCTGCGCCAGCAGTGTGAGCGCGGAGATCACGAGCCCCGGGATCAGATAACGCTTGTTGGTGAGGAAATAGACGGTCTCCTGGCTGTTCTTGAGCGAATCCTTCAGACCTTCGATGGCGCTGCGAATGGCGGCGTGGTTTTGGGTCTTGAGCTCGATGGACTTGCGCGAATCCAGCAGGCGCGTAGCGGCCGCCTTCTCGTCAGCGCTGAGGCCGGCCTGGGCGGTGGCGCGTTCCAGCGTGTAGTCGCCGCCCTCCTCGCGGATGGTCAGGTATTTCTTCACCGCCATGTTGAGGACGGCGGCGGCGAAGGTCTTGTCGTCGAATCCCATGTTCACCAGGTGGCGCATGGCGGCGGGAGAGAGATGCTGCGGCGGCTCGTAGAGCGGCATGATGGCGCCGGGATCCGGGTCGCGCCCGACGCGGTGCCAGATGACCACGTAGTAGCCCAGCACCAGCAACAGGCCCAGGGCGGCCGCCAGCGCGGGACGGTTGTCCGCCAGGAACCAGGCGATCTTCTGGTCGCGGGTGGGCTCGGGGATGACGCCTTTGGGAAACGAGACGACGATGGTCAGCCCCTGGTTGGGAGCGAGCATTTTGGTAGTGGCGAAGTGCGCCGTGCCGTCCTCGGAAACCTCGGCGGTGTAGTCCTGATCGGTCGCACCCTGGTAGCCGGTGTAGCCTTCGAGCTTCAGGTCGCCGCGCGCGATGCCAGGCGGCAGCGTTACGGTGGCCGAAGCGTTGTCGATGGCGAAGCCCCAGCCGTTGCCGGTGACGTTCCAGTAGAGTTCGTCGTGGTCGGGGAAGAAGCCGAGCTGGCGGTGCGTCCGGTAGGCCAGAGTGTAAGTGTATTCGCCCGGATCGAGGAAGACGTCCTTGTTGCCGATGTAGACGCGGACGCCGTTCTCCAGGCTCTCGGTGTGATAGTCGTCGTGGCGGCCGTCGCGCAGGACCTCGTCGATGTCGAAGCCGACGCGGTAGGCGTTGCCGAACTTGTCCTCGTAGCGGGTGGGAAAGTCGCGGTAGATGCCCCGCCTGATCTGCTCGCCGGTGGAACGCACCTTGATGGTCTCGCGCACCAGCATGGAAGCGTCCGGATAGACGGTAATGTCGCTGTGGAAGGAGAGGATACGTTCTTCGGCGGCGGCAGCCAGTTCTTCTGCCGCGGCGTCGGGCGGCATCTCCGGCAGGTCCTGCGCAACTGTAGAGAGAGAGAGCAGGCACGCGAGCAGTAGAGCGAGCCGCGACATGGCGGACGCGATTCTCCCCGGAAGCGGGCAAAACTACAAGAGGGATGTTGGCCTGAAAGCGGAAAGCCCGGCCGAAGCCGGGCTGAACCATCCGATGGAACCTAGGAAAGGTGTTTGTCGAGCGCCTTCTCGATGGTGGCGCGGTCGACGAAGCCGACGATCTGCTCCTTCACCTGCCCGCCCTTGAACACCAGCAGCGTAGGGATGCCGCGGACGCCGTAGCGTTGCGGCGTGGCCGGGCTGCGGTCGACGTCCATCTTGGCGACCTTGACGCGACCCCGGTAGCTCTGCGCGACCTCGTCCACGATGGGCGCGATTGCGCGACAGGGGCCGCACCACGCGGCCCAGAAATCCACCAGCACCGGCTGCTCGCTCTTGAGCACGTCCTGGTCGAATGTTGCGTCGGTTAATTCCAAAATCCCGTTACCAGCCATTTCGCCTCCGAAAGTATGAGCGCAGGACCGCCGAGGTTGATTCGCGGTCCAAAACGTACCGTGTTTTCATGGTACCACTCACTGGATTAGATGCGCAGGGGTTTCAAGAGTAGCAGAAAGCGCGGGAAACCACGTTCCTCAGGGCCTAAAGGCGGGAGGATTGGGAGCCATCTAGGGCGCGGTCGCTTCGCGAGTCGGGCTGGAAGCCCGACCTACCAAGCCGCGCTTTCCAAAACAAGGCCGAAACGTGGTTCGTCGGCAGTGCTTGCCGAAGTGGCTACAAAAAGTTAGAGGCGCCCGAGAGCGGTTAGCTCGCGGACGCCCGACGGCAGCCCTCCCCCAGAACTGCCAATCGCCTACCACATTAGGGTCGTTTTCCCGGACTGTAAACGTCACGAGAGTAACCGCGAAGTAATGCAAGGTCACCGTGCGGTAATGCGTAAAAGGCTCAAGCGGTTAGAGACTTTCTGGCCCGCTTCCATGCCGCCGACCAGAGCGAGGCCTTCGCGGGTGGTTGCCAGGCCGCGGTGGTCCATGGCGGGAAAGGGATTGTCGGGCAGCAGTTCCCAGCCGCCGGAGTCCAGGTTCCAGGCGAAGGTTGTGGCGACAGGCTCGGAGGGCCGGCCATCATAGCCGCGGCCGTCATAGTTGTAGGGATTGTCGGTGCCGCCGGAGAACACAATGCGGTGGCCGAAGGCTCCGGCGGCGATGCGATAGCGGGCCCGGGTGGGCGGCCCCGGAATCTTGGTCCAGGTGATGCGGGTAAGGTCCTTGGGATCGATCTTCCCCATCCAGGCTTCGTGGGAAGGCACGTAACGAGGATTCGTCCCCCCGGGATTCCTGAAAGCTCCACCCACGTACACGATGGTATCCCCGGCCAGGGCGCCGGCATGCCCGAAGACGGGCGTGCCGGGGATGGGCGTGGCCTCGAGCCAGCGGTTCTTCTCCGTGTCGTAGACCTGGACGTTGCGCACGCTGTCCTTCTGCGACCACCCGCTGACCAGGTAGACGTAGCGATTGCGGTAGACGCCGACCACCATGTCGTCCACGGGCACGGGGATATCTTCTCCCCGCCGCCAGCCGCGGGCTTTGAGGTCGAAGATATCCACGTTGGGAAGCGAAACCTCGTCGCCCTGTGCGTCCACGGTGTAGCCTCCGAAGAGATACACGCGGTCGTTCACGCCGGCGGCGGCCGCCGCCAGACGCCCGGCCTGCCCGGGCACGGGAGGCAGGCGGGCCCATTCGCCGGAGAGCGTGTCGAACGACGAGGCTTCGGCGGTAATGGCGTCCCATGTCTTCTTCGGACCGATCCCGAGGAAGGAGAACAGGAAGGTGCGCTTGCCCTGATGCAGCGAGGCGACCGCGTTGTTGGAAACCGGCTCGTAGAGGGGCTTGAGCGAACTCCACGTGCCAAGGCCGGCAGGAGCCTGCGCCTGTTGTGCGGCTCCGCCGGCGACGAACAGCAGCCACAAGCTGATCGCGAGACGGCGCTTCCTCATGCCACGCGTATCCAGCCGTATTGGGTGTTGCTTGGCGCGGCCAGTCCCGACTCGCGGTACTGTTTGCGCAGCCAGTCCACATAGTCGCCCGGTATGGGGTTGCGCTTCGCCTTGGGGTCGATGCCATAGAGCCGCGCGCCGTTCAGTCCGAAGATCTTGCGTTTGACCTCGACGGTGAGCGGTTTGTAGCCGAAGCGCTTCATCAGGTCTTCCGGCATCTGGAGCCGCCGGAAAGCTTCAATCTGCCATTGCGGGGATCCCCACCAGATCGAGTCCGTACCCCAAAGCACATGATCCTCCCCGAAGGCCTGCAGAATCATCCCGAGCACGTGGCAGCACAGTAGCGGATTGGTAGCCACCATCAGGCCGAAGGTGCTGCCCAGTTCCATGTAGACGTTGCCTATCTTCGGGTTCTTGCGCCGCCACTCACACAGGTCGGAGACCCAGGGGACGTAGGCCGTCATCTGGAAGCCATCCTGGGCCGCCGGCAGGGAGTCCTGCAGCCCCTTAAAGCCGGAGTGATAGAGCAGGAAGTTCAGGTCGGGAAAATCCTGGGCGGCCTTCATGACGTCGCGCGGGCTCCAGTACTCGTCGTTGCCGGGAAACAGCGGCAGGCCTTTGTGCAGGCAGATGTTGCGGATGCCCAACTTGCGGGTGTATTCCAGCGCCGGATAGCTGCGCTTTTCATCGTCCAGCCACCAGCCGGGTTCGCCCTTCACCATGGACTGGCCGGTGTAGCCTTTCCAGGCTTCGATCTTCAGCGACTCCGCCTGCTGCTGCATCACTTCGCGGTTGCGCGCTCCCAGGTCAGGTGAGAACCTCCCATGGATGATCAGCCGGCGCGACTTCGCCAGTTCGTTGACGGCGGCCCGCGTGCGGGCCATCACTTCGGCTGGAATCACGTCGACGGCTTCGCTCTCAGCAGGCAGGCCGCTGAGCACGGCCACTTCGGTCTCACTGTCCAGGAACACCTCCTTGATGTAGTTCTCCAGTTGCAGATCGGCCATCGCTTGTTCGCGCTTGGCCAGTTCCGGGTTGAGCTTGGTGGCAAAGCCGCTGCGCAGGTTGAAGAGGTATTGGAGGAATTCCTTGCTTGCGGCGGGCGCTTCGCGCTCAGTGGCGACATGGTGGGTCTGCACGTCGAAGATGAAGTAGCCGGCTTTTTTCTCGGCTGCGGCAGCGGGCTCGAACAATTCCGCCGCATCCACGGTGAAGAAGGGGCCGAAAACGCTGTTCAGCGCCGCGAACGCGGCCGCCATGCCACACGAGGTTTGGAGAAAGCGGCGGCGCGTCATGCCGAGGCGCCGCGCGGCGTCGGAGGCGGTGGCCAGCAGGTGGTGTTCCACCGCGCACTGCTCGGGCGTCTGCGGCAACGGAAAGAACTCCTCATTGGAAATGACGCGGGTGGGAACAGGAAGATTGCGTCCCAGAAATTCGTCCAAATCCGAGGCGCGGACCCAGCCTTCGCGCAGTGCGGGAGGGGGGGCTGAGCCTGTGGTCTTGGGATTGCTCATGGTTCCTCCTTGGCCCTCGAGGAAACGGTTCGCGGATTATAGTACGGAGCTTCGAGCTGGCGTCCCTGGCGGCTGTGACGACGGGCGCGCCGGACCGGCAATGCGTTCAGCACACCCGATTGCTACTTTCCTTCCGGCTCCAGCCAGCGCTTGAACCAGGCCGCGATGCGCTCCAGCCGGTCGACGCGGCGGTCGGGACGGCCGGAGCGCGACAGTTCGTGCCCTTCGTCGGCGTAGCGGACGAACTCCGCCGGCACGCCGTGCAGCCGCAGCGCGGCGTAGAACTGCTCCGCATCCGGCAGGGGCGCGCGAAAATCGTTCTCGCTGTGGATGATGAGCGTGGGAGTCTTGACGACGTCGGCGTACGCCAGGGGTGAATACTTCCAGTATTTCGCGGGGTCGCTCCAGAGCAGCCCGCCGAACTCGACCTCGGTAAAGTGCGGGATATCGGTGGTGAGCGGGAAGCTGTAGAAGTTGTAGACACCGCGCATGGGCACCGCGGCCTTGAAGCGAGTGGTGTGGCCGATGATCCACGCGGTCATGTATCCGCCATAGCTGCCGCCGCCCACGCCCAGGCGGTCCTTGTCCACCCAGGGGTAGCGGGCGATGGCGGCGTCCACCGCGTCCATCAAGTCTTCATAGGGTGTGCCGCCCCAGTTGTCGATGGTGGCGCGTGTGGACGCCTCCCCGTAGCCGGTGGAGCCACGCGGATTCACGTACAACACGCCGTAGTTCATCCCCGCGAGCATCTGGAACTCCTGCATGAAGTGCTCGCCATACTGGGTGCGCGGGCCGCCGTGGATCTCCAGCACCAGGGGGCGCTTCTCGCCGGCCTTGAGCCAGGCCGGTGGAATGATCCAGGCGTCGAGGGGATGTCCGTCGCGCGCGTTGAAGGTGAACTTCTCCGCCGGGACGAGCTTGTGCGCGGCACGCCAGTCCTTGTTGAGGTCGGTGAGTGGGCGCGTGGCGCCATCAGCGACCGTGCCGATGACCAGCTCTTCGGGCCGATCGGAAACGGTTTCAGAAGCGACGAAGCGCGCGGCATCGGCCGAGAAGCTCAGACCCGGGGTGGCGAACATCTGCGAATGGATGCCCAGTTGCCGCCGCCCGGAGGTAAGGCGCTGCGCGCGCCAGCTCTCGGGGTCGAACGTCCAGACGTGGATGTCGCCCTTCTCTTCGGCGAGGGCGAACAGCTTCTTGCCATCGCGGCTCCAGCGCCAGGCGGAGAAGTTGCCGTCGAAGCCATGCTCCATCTTGTTCCAAGCGGCGCTCTCAACATCCACAAGAAAGACCTTGTCGTTGAATCCCTCCGGGCTGCTCTGTTCCACCAGCACTTGCGCACTCGCCGGACGCCAGACCGGCGCACCGTAGTAGCCGGGCTTGCTGGTGAGTTCACGGATCAGCGAGCCATCGCGCGCCAGCAGGTGAACGCGGGCCAGCCCGATATCGGTTTCATCGTCGCCCAGGTGACTGAAAGTCACGGCGATGCGCTTGCCATCGGAGGCGAAACTGTAGCCCGCCACATCCGCCGGGCCGCCGGTCAACTGGCGCAGTTCGCCGCTCTCCAGATCGAGGGTGAACAGGTGAGGCCGCAGGTTGTTGAAGTAGGCCTTGCCCGCGCGATAGATGGCCTGCCGGACGACCCGGACTCCCTTCTCCAGGTCCGGATTCTTCTGCTTGACCATCTCCCTGGCATCACGCACGCCGGGTTTCCAGTCGGACGGCACGCGCACGACAAAGCTGATGGCGCGCGTCCCCGGGATCCAGCGTGCATCGCTGACGTCCAGTTCAAAGGAAGTCACGCAACGCGCTTCCCCGCCGTCGCCGGGCAGGATGCAGGCCTGCGCCGAACCGTTACGCGTGGAGACGAACAGGATCTCGCGGCCGTCTTCGCTCCAGCGCGGGGAACTGTCGGCGCCGGGCAGGAAGGTGAGTTGCCGGAGCCCGCTGCCGTCCGCGCGCACCATCCACAGATTGCTGTCGTAGCCGTCGCGCTTGTCGTTCGAGCGGCTGGTGGTGAACACGACGCGGTCGTCGGCCGGAGACCACTGCGGATCGCCGACCCAGGTGAGCGTATGGAAGCTCTCGGGCGTGACCGGCTTGGGCTCGGCTGCCAGCACCTCGGTCGAGAGAAGTGCGACCAACGCAACGTGGAGACAAACGGCAACTCTGCGGTTGTGCGACATGGAGCCCCTCGAGGTCTCGGAATGAATTGCGGCCGACCGGCGGCAGCGGCGGCATTCTAGCAAACGGCCGCCCGCGGTGCGCCGGCGATGACGGCCTTGGCGCCGCCCCGCCACTCCACCAGCACCACACGATGGCCGATTTGCTGCCCGCGGTCGTCCACGCGGAAGCGGCCGAACAGGGTATGGCAATCGAGCGCGTCCGCCGCTTCGCGCAGCGCCGCGTCCCGGAACGTGCCCGTGCGTGCGACACACTCACCGAAAATGACCGCGGCCGCCAGCGCCGCCGCGGCAGGATAGTCCGGCGGCCGGCGAAACCGGTCTTCAAAGTGGGCCAGGAACCAGTCTGTGTCCGGGCCGAGTGCATCCGGAAAGCGCAGCTCCGGTTCCCACTGGCTGGGGCCGATGATCCCTTCGGTGCTGCGCTCGAGTTCCTCCCGCAGGTCCAGGAAGCCGCCGGCCACCGCCACCACCTTCCTTACCGAATCCGGCCAGTCCGCGCGCGTCCGCAGCAACTGCACTTCGTCGTCGAATGCCGCCGCCAGCACCACGACCTGCGGACGCCGCGTCCCCAGCTCGCGCACCAGAGAGCCGATGTGCTGGGAGAGCGCGCCGGCGGGCATCATGCTGGTCTGATGGCTGGCGCGACCCATGGCCGTCTCCAGCAGCCCGTCGGCGATTTCGAAGGCGTAGGCACCTTGCGCTTCGTACACCACGCAGATGGTGCGCAGCTCCGGCGCTTCCTTCTCCAGCCATGTGGGGAGGTCGGTGAGATAGCGGCTGGCCGGACTCGAGATGCTGACCACGCCGCGGCGACCGTAGCGATAGAGGCTGTCGCAATTGCCGCCGTGACTCCACAGGATGCGGCCGCGCTCCTCGGCCACGGGCGCCACCGCTTCGGTGAGGAAGCTGGAGTACGGGCCGAAGAGGGCGTGCACACGGTCCTTATCCAGAAGGCGCGCGACGTTCTCGCGCGCCAAGTCGGCGCGGTCTTCGTCGTCGTAATAAATGACGCGCACGCGGCGCACCAGGTCGCCCATGCGGAAGCCGCCCTGCTGGTCCATCCACGCCGCCCAAGTGCGCAGCCCGTCGAGCGCCTGCCGTGCCTGCCGCCAATGGCGTCCGGTCAGCGATACCGTCATCCCGATGCGCAACTCCAGGGTGGGGCTCATGGCGGAGTTTCGGAGCACAGCCGCTTGGGCGGCGTCCGGCCCGTGCTAGGTTAGGTGGCTGCATCCACAAACACAAGCCGGTCATCTTATCGGACGGATCCAGAGGAGAACCTGATGCCGCAAGCGATTCCGGAGAAATTCCGCGACTTGTTCGAGAAGCCCGCGTTCGGCCACCTGGCCACTCTCAACGCCGACGGCAGCCCGCAGGTGACACCCGTCTGGCTGGATATCGAAGGCGACCTCATCCTGGTGAACTCGGCCAAGGGGCGCAAGAAGGACCGCAACGTGCGCCGCGATCCGCGCGTAGCCTTGAGCGTCGCCGACCCCGCCAATCCCTATCGTTACCTCGAGGTGCGCGGCCGTGTGGTGGAAATCACGGAGAAGGGCGCCGACGAGCACATCGACAAACAAGCCAAAAAATACCTCGGCGTGGACCGGTATCCCGGCCGCGCCCCGGGCGAAGTGCGCGTGCTTTACAAGATCCAGCCGGAGCACTTCACGTCGATGGATTATCGGCGCGATTGATATGGCTGGCCCCCCCCAGGCGCACCGACGGCGCCGCGCAGTCAACAGGAGCCGGACTACGTTTTCAACTGGTCGATCTTGGCGGCCATGATGAAGTCGCTCTCGGTCAGGCCGTTCACCTTGTGCGTCCACAGGGTGACTTCCACCTTGCCCCAAGCCAGGTAGATATCCGGATGATGCCCCTGCTCCTCGGCCAGAGCGCCGACCTTGTTGGTAAACGCGAGCGCGCTCTTGAAGTCGGGGAAATCGAACTGGCGGGTGATGTGGTGTTCGTTGATGACCGTCCAGCGCGGGACCTCGCGGGTGAGCTGCTTCAGTTCGTCGCCCCGCAGCGGCGGCACTCCACCCTTGCACGGAACGCAGGTCTTGGCGGCGAGATCGGGCATGTGCGGCCTCCGAATGAGCGTCTATTCTACCGCTACGGAAGCTAGCAGCCCGGCACGCACGCCGCGCCCGTCTTCTCCATTACGGTAGAGCGCACACGGTCGCCGATCTCGAGCAATCGCGCCGCGGCGCGCCGGGCGCGCTCCTGGGCCTCAGACGTCTTCGCCAGTTCCGCCAGCACACAGCAGCCGGCGCGGTGATGCCGGTCTTCGTCGGGATTGATGACGTCGCGGTACAACGCCGCCAGATCCTTGTGCCCCGCGCGTTCCAGGAACTTCAGGAACTGGGCATTGCGGCGGCCGCCCATGGCTTCACGCGCCACCAGGGCGGCAGCGATGCGTTCCTCCGTAGTGGAAAGCGTGCGCAGGTACTCCAGCACCGGACTCGGAGGCTCGAGCGGATGGAATCCGGCCAGGCTCACGCCCATCGCCCGGGCTGCATCTTCGAGAAGCTGGTAGTGGCGCGCCTCGTCGCCGGCATGGCGAGCCAGGACCAGCTTGGCGGAAAGCTCGGGCGTCGATGCCACCCACTCCGCCGCGATGGCGAACGCCTCCGCCTCGTTCTTCAGCGCCATCTTGAGCAGCGCGCCCAGGTCGCCGGCTGAACCCTCGGGCTCGGCGTCCAGCTTGTGCAGGATGGTTTCGTTCTCCGCTTTCAGTTGTTCGACGAACGCCGCGCCATCCATCTCCGCACCGGGAGTAGAATACCAGTAAGGAAGTTGCGGTATGCCCACCCTGAAGGACGTCCTGTACGAGCAGGTGCGTGAAGGCGAGCTCTACGAGAAGCTCGACCGCAACCGCGTGCGCTGCTTCGCCTGCGGGCATCGCTGCCCCATCCCCGAAGGCCAGCCGGGCGTCTGCAAAGTGCGCTTCAACCGCGGCGGGACGCTCTACGTCCCCTGGGGCTACGTGGGGGGCGTGCAGTGCGACCCCATCGAGAAGAAGCCCTTCTTTCACGCTTATCCCGGAGCGCTGGCCTACAGCTTCGGCATGCTGGGCTGCGACCTGCACTGCGCCTACTGTCAGAATTGGGTGACGTCGCAGGCGCTGCGCGATCCCACCGCGGTCTCACCGCCGCTCAGCATGACGCCCGACCAGATGGTCGAAGACGCCTTGCAGCAGGGCGCCAAGGTGCTGGTCAGCACCTACAACGAACCGCTCATCACTGCGGAGTGGGCGGTGGCCATCTTCAAGAAGGCGCGCGCCGCGGGACTGAAGACCGGATTCGTCTCCAACGGCAACGGCACGCCCGAAGTCCTGGAATACATCCGGCCATGGGTCGATCTCTACAAGGTCGACCTCAAGAGTTTTGACGACCCGCACTATCGGCAGTTGGGTGGGCGGCTCGAGCCCATCCTCGACACCATCAAGCGGCTCTACCAGATGGGATTCTGGCTGGAGATCGTCACGCTCGTCATCCCCGGCTTCAATGACTCCGATGACGAATTGAAGCGCCTGACGGAATTCGTCGCCGGTGTGTCACCCTTCATCCCCTGGCACTGCACTGCCTTCCACCAGGACTACAAGATGACCGGGCCGGCGAACACCTCGGCGGAAACGCTGCTGCGCGCCGCCGAGATCGGACGCGCCGCCGGGCTGCGCTACATCTATCCCGGCAATCTTCCGGGGCAGGTGGGCGACTGGGAGAACACCCGCTGCCACAACTGCCGTGAGCTGCTCATCGAACGCTACGGCTACATGATCCTCGGTTACCACCTGACGTCCGACGGCGCTTGCCCGAAGTGCCACACCCAGATTCCCGGCCGCTGGGCGTCGGAGTTCCAGGGCCAGATCAGCGCCCATCCCTTCCTGCCGCGCGGGCGGCGAATCGCCGACCTCGTCTCCCTGCTGCGCAGTTGACCTCCCGACACGCTGATCTTGCCGCGGCCAGACTTCCCACCCTTCTGCGGCGCACCGGGCGCCAGGGGTGGAACGGACGGATTGAAATTCTTGAAGAAGTAGTCGGTCAGCGGGTCGACGTCAGCGGGCTCGACCAGCGCGCCCCAGCGCACCATCTTCTCGATTTCCTTGCGCCAGGCGCTGCGGTCCAGACGCTGTTGCAAGATGATGTGCGCGTCGTGGCACTCCAGGCATGCCGTCCGCGCCTTTGCTTGCATGGGTCCAGGCGGCAGATCGGGCGACTGCCCCGCGCTGGCCGCGGCCAGCGCCAGAAGAAGGGCGGCGAGCCGGCTAGCCTTCGACACGGACTTTCACCTCGTCGGCAACGTTCCACAGATAGCCGCCCGGATTCCACGTGGGCGCGAGCGGCTGGGTGCGTCCTGCGCTGTCCGTCGCGCGCGACCGCAGCGCGTACTCCCCGCGCGATTTCGGCTGCCAGGCGAACTCCCACAGCCGCCACGCGTAGCGCGCCTGCTGGCGCCCGAGCTGCGCCGGCTGCCACGTCCTTCCACCGTCGATCGAGACCTCGACGCGCGTGACGTCGTGCTCCCCGGCCCAGGCGGCACCGTGGATGCGCACCGGCGCCAAAGGGAGGATTGCACCTTCGGCCGGCTGCGCGATGATGGACTTGACCGACAACGCCGTCACCGGATCAGTGTCGTTGTGATTCACCGCCTGGCCCGGCTGCACGGGACGCCGCGGAATGCGGTAGCCCGGGTTCATGAAGTTCCCTTCGAATTCGCGGTCGAGCACCTGGATCTCCGCCAGCCACTTCACCGACGCCGCCGCCACCCAGCCCGGGACCACCGCGCGCAGAGGTGCGCCGTGGTGTTTGGTCAGCGGCGTGCCATTCATGCGCGTGGCCAGCAGCGTGTCCGCATGCATTGCCTTCTCGATGGGGATGCTGCGAACGAACGCCGGCACCTTGCCGGGCGGCTCGTCCATGCCGCGAAATGCAACATGACGTGCGTTTCGCTTGAGACCCGCGTGGGTCAGCACATCGCGCAGACGCACGCCGCTCCATCGCGCATTGCCCACTGCGCCGCGCTCCCACTGGACTCCCGGGACCTGCGGCCGGAAGAACCCGCGGCCGTTGCCGGCACACTCCAAAGTGTTGACCACGGTGGCCGGTTCCAGCTTTGCGAGGTCGGCATAGGTGAGGACCAGCGGGCGCTCCACCTCGCCGGCCACACGCAGCCGCCACTCATCGGGATCCAGCCCGTAAGGCTCCGCCATGTGGTTGCGGACAAAGAAAAGCTCCACCGGCGTGATCCACGCTCCCAGGCGGTCCATCGGCATTTCCAGGTCGAGGAAGCGCAGGGAGCGCACCAGCATGTGCCGCTTGCCGGGGAGCGGGGCCGCTTGCAGCCCGCCTGCGCCCAGAGCCAATGCTCCTCCAGCGAGCAGGCTGGTGCGCAAAAACTCCCGGCGCGACACCGGGTCACAGGCGGGAAACGGTCGGCGCATGGCCGTTGCGCACGATAGAAAAGACCGCAAGGAAATGCAAGCCGGTGCGCGCCGCCCATTGCTATAAAGGAGCGACGTAAGATTTGGAAAAGGAGATGCACCATGCGAGATCAAGCCACCCAGGCCTTGCGCCAACACCTTTACGATCTGCTGCGCGGCGGGCACGCGCATCTGCCATTTGACGAAGCTATTGCCCGTTTCCCCGCCCGCCTGCGGGGCGTGAAGGCGAAGGGCGCGCCACACACGGCCTGGCAACTGCTCGAACACCTCCGCATCGCGCAGTGGGACATCCTGGAGTTCAGCCGCAACCGCAAGCACGTCTCGCCCAAGTTTCCCGAAGGATACTGGCCCGCCACGGCCGCGCCGCCCAGTGGCGCCGCTTGGAACCGCTCCGTGGCCGCGTTCCGCAGAGACCTCAAAGCCATGCAAGCGCTGGTGCGCAACCCCAGGACCGATCTGTTCGCCCGCATCCCCTGGGGCGATGGCCAGACCCTCCTGAGGGAGGCGCTGTTGGTGGCGGACCACAACGCCTATCATCTGGGACAGTTGGTACTGCTGCGGCGCTTGTTGGGAACGTGGACCGAAGGCTGAACGGCTGGAAGCCGTCTCACAAATGTCGTGAGTCGAGCTGTCCAGGGCTAAAGCCCATCTAGATGCAGCCTCCAACGCGGGGCTGAAGCCCCGCTCTCCCACCGAAAATCGGTCCAGTGCACATTTATGAGACGGCTTGGCTTGACATCCTCAAGAGCGGTCTTGGCACAAAATGGCGGAAAAACCAAGGTCCCTCGGGCCCGCTCGGTCCGCGTCGCTCCCTCGCGGGCCCTCGGGATGACAATTCATTTGGGGGGCCGCTCCGGCGCGGCTGAAGCCGCGCCCTTTCAAGACAGGATGTCCAACAGAGCCGGACAGATTCTAGACAAGGTCTGCCCGGTAGCCAGAACCGGCAAACCCGTGTATAGTAAATACAACGTCGAATTCGAAACGGTTGTGAAGCAGCACTGCTCAGCAGTTCCTGCCTCTGCAGTATCCTCCGGTTCAGCTCAGCGTAAATCCAATGAAGGAAGTGGTGTAAGAACACAATGGAACAAGGAACAGTGAAGTGGTTCAACGACGCGAAAGGCTATGGCTTCATCAGCCGGCAGAGTGGCGAGGACGTCTTCGTGCACTTTTCGGCCATCCAGGCGAACGGTTTCCGCAGCCTGCAGGAAGGCCAGGCCGTGCAGTTCAACGTCGTGAAGGGACCGAAGGGCTGGCAGGCAGAGAACGTGCAACCTCTCTAATTTCTCAGCCGTAACCGCGAAGGCGGCCTTTGGGTCGCCTTCTGCATTTCCGCACTATTTTTCCGCGCTCTACTTGCTTTGGCCTGAATCCGGGCCCAGCAACAGCGAGAAGTCGCCGAAGTCGTATTCGCGCCTTCCCTCCGTCGTCTTCGCCTGCGCCTGCCCGGACCGGACGTTGCTCACCGCCTCCGCCAGCTGTGTGAGCTGTCCTGGCTTCGCTACCGGGACGTTGTGTGCGGTGAGCACGGCGTCAAGCGCAGGCACAAGCTCCGCCAGCCGCTCCACCGATTTCGCATAGGCTTCGAAATCGGTCTCTTCCGTGAACAGGTAGATGGGCCCCAGGTAGAACGTGTCGCCGGTGAACAGCAGGCGGTTCTTGCGGTCGAGCAGGCAGAGCGAGTCCGGCGTGTGGCCGGGTGTTGCCACCACCTCGACCACACGGTCGCCCAAGTCGATTCTCTCCCCGTCGCGTATGAAGCGAGTGATGTGGAAGGCCCGCGTCGGCACCGGACCCTTGACTCCCTGGGGCAGGTTGCCGCACAGGCGCTCGGGCGCAAGCAGGTCGCGAGCAAACGGATCCAACCCTCCTTCCGCGCTGCGGCGCGTATAGTCGGTGTCCATCCCCAGGATGTTCCGGAACTCGGCGTTCCCGCCGGTATGGTCGAAGTGAGTGTGCGAGTTGAGGACCGTGACCGGCAGCCGGGTCAGCTTGCGCGCGACCTCGGAGATGCGGCCCACGCCCAGCCCGGTGTCGAACAGCAGCGCGCGCTTCGAGCCCACGATGAGATACGAGATGACCTCTTCGAACTGCCTGGGTTCATAGATGGCAAAGACGCCCGGGCGAACGCGATAGACCTCGAACCAGTCATCGGCCGACTTCACGCGTTCCAGCGTCGCGTACTGCGCGCGCGGCAGCTGCCGGCACCATTCCGGGCGCAGGGGTTCGGTCTGGGCGGCCGCCTGCATCGTCAACACGGCGAACAAAGCGAGCAGGCGGAGACAAGCTAAAAGCCTCATGGAGCCGCTATTATGGCCGAACGGCAACCAAAATCGAAAAAAGACGAGGGCGGCTCGCGCCACCCTCTCCCAGCTTTCTTCGACGAGCTTACCTGGGCGCGCCGGCCGAGGTCATCCCCGCCGCCGATTTCTCCTGCGCGATCCAGCGGTGGATTTCCGACTCCAGTACATCCATGGGCAGCGCGCTCGAGCCCAGCACCGCGTCGTGGAACTTGCGGATGTCGAACTTCGGGCCCAGCTCTTTCTTGGCCTCTTCGCGCAGCTTCAGGATGGTCAGTTGCCCGATCTTGTAGCTGAGCGCCTGGCCCGGCCACACGATGTAGCGGTCGGTCTCGCTCTGCACGTTCACTTCGTCGATGGCGGAGTGGTCGTGGAAGAACTGCACCACCTGGTCGCGCGTCCACTTCTTGTAGTGGAAGCCGGTGTCCACCACCAGGCGGATGGCGCGGAGCATCTCGTCCTCCAGGCGGCCGAAGTCGTTGTAGGGGTCCTGGTAGAAGCCCACCTCCTTGCCCAAACGTTCCGAGTACAGCGCCCAGCCCTCGACGAACGCACCGTAGAAGGCCTGCTGGCGGAAGGGCGGCAGCGCCGGCAGCTCCTGCCCGATGGCGACTTGCAGATGGTGGCCCGGCAGACCCTCGTGGTAGGCCGTAGACTCCATGCTGATGGTCTGGCGCTTCTCCGGTTCAAAGGTGTTCACCTGCACCAGGCCGGGACGTGAGCCGTCGGGCGTGCCCTGCTGGTACTGGGCGCCTGGCGCTTCCTTCTCGCGGAACTCCTCCACCGGCATGATCTTCATCCCGCCCTTGGGCAGCCGCCCGAAGAGTTCCGGCAGCTTGGCCTGCATCTGGTCGGTGTACTTCTGGTAGAGGTCGAGGATCTGCTGGCGCGACTTGGCGTACAGGTTGCGGTCGTTCTTCACGTGCTCGCGGAAGCTCTTCAGGTCCGGATAGCCGAGCTTCTTGGCGATAGCGAGCTGTTCACCCTCGATGCGGGCCACTTCGCGCAGGCCGATCTGGTGGATCTCTTCCGGCGTCAGATCGGTCGTCGTGCTGCGTTTCGCACGCCGGGCGTAGCGCTCGGCTCCGTCCGGCAGCGACCACATGCCCGGCTCGGTGCGGCCGCGCGGCGCGTACTCCTCCTTCACGAACTTGGCGAATCGCGCGTAGGCCGGAAGCACCGTGCTACCGATCACCTCCAGGAACTCGGCGCGCAGGCGGGCCTGGTCGGCTTCGGAAAAGTTCTTGGGGAACTTTGAGAGCGGCTGCGCGAAGGGACTTTCCTCCGGCTTCTGGCCGGCCAGGTTCTCCGCCTGCGTCACCACTTTTTCCAACAGGAACTTCGGCGGCATCAGGTTGTCCCGCATGCCGGCCCGCATGTGCTCCATGGTCTGGTCCATGGCCTTGGGAAATTGCCGCATGCGCGCGATGAAGTCCTCGTAGTCCTTCACCGTGTCAAAAGGGAACAAGTGCACCAGTTGCGGCGCCTCCAGGTGGATGCCGGAGATCTGCGTGATGGGCATCTCCCATTCCTTCCACTGGGCGTCCTCCAGCCGGTTGCGGAGGTCGCGCACCATGAGCTGCTTGTTCAGCGCTTCCTGCGGTGGGAAGCCGGTGGTATCGATGGCCTCGAAGCGGGCGAGGAACTTTTTCGTCTCAGCCAGGTCGTCTTCGATGGCCTTCAGCGAGAGGTCGCTGACCTTGTCGTTGTAGCGCTTGTCGCCCAGGATGGAAGCGAATTCCGGGTTGGTGCGCAGCGTGTATTCCCACTGCTCCTGGATCAGGTCGTTGAGCGCCTTGCGCCGCGCTTCCAGGTCGGTCTTGGCATCAGGCGGCGCCGCCACCGCACTCAGCGGCAGCAGACAAACCGCCAGAATCAGCACACAGAAAGAACGCATGGAAATTGACTCCTTGGAATGGGGGTAGAGAGAGTGTGGGACGTTACGTTCCAGGGCACGAGCACGAGTACGCAGCTTTCCTTTGGCTGGTTCCTTGGGGATCGGAGAATTGGACGCTCCACGCTCGGGTCCGTTAGCGGGCGGCGGTCTTCACGCCGTCGCTTGCGACCCTGACCACGGACCACCGACGGCTGGCCACTGCCTCTGCCACCGCCTCTAACTGCTCCTGGTGCCGGGAGGGGGAATCGAACCCCCAAGGGCCGAAGCCCGGCGGATTTTGAGTCCGCTGCGTCTGCCAGTTCCGCCATCCCGGCGCAGTTCCTTTACAGGTTAGCACGGGGGCGGGGAGCGATTGCCTGAAGGCGCCGGATCCTTGCGCCAGGCTCAGCGTTTGACCATGCGGATCTCGGTCCCGTTGGCGGCGAATTCGACTTTGTCCATGAGCTGGTTGATGAGGTAGATGCCGCGGCCGTGGCTGCGGTAGACGTTCTGGCCGACGACGGGGCTGGGGATGGAGGCCGGGTCGAAGCCTTCGCCCGGGTCGCGCACCACGAGGAGCATGCCGCGGGCTTCGTCGCAGGCGACGCAGCACTGGATCTGCTTTGCGGGATCGCCGCCGGCGCCGTGCACGATGGCGTTGGCCAGTGCTTCACGCAGGGCAGTCTCCACCTCGAATTCCTTGCCCTTGGCGCATTCCATCTCCCGCGCCACGGCCATCACGCCCTCGGTGACGCCGTCGATGGCGCTCATCTCCGCCGAGAAGGTCACATTCAGGCGCACCAGCAACTTGCCGGCATCGAACTCGCACGTGGGCATCGGCTCGGTCATCCCGGATCAGATTCTAGCGAATCCTGCGGCGGCTGTTCGCTCCCCGCCGCCTGCGATGCTAGAATTTTTTTCTTCAACGTCGCACGACAATCCCCGAGGTGAGCGATGTCTCTTTTGCGTGCTTTTGCGATTGCACTGCTGTGCTGGCTGGCTGTCTCGGCCCTGGCCCAGCACCAGCACCCGGTGGAGAATCCCAAACGCACCGACCAGCCCGCGCTGCTGTTCGACGCGGTGGGCGACTGGCATCACCGAGTGAGCACGCAGTCGGCGACGGCGCAGCGGTACTTCGACCAGGGACTGAACCTGGTCTATGCCTTCAACCATGCCGAAGCCATTCGCAGCTTCCGCGAGGCGCAGAAGCACGACCCCAAGCTGGCCATGGCTTTCTGGGGCGAGGCGCTGGCCCTGGGCCCGAACATCAACGACCCCGGGGACAGGGAGCGCAATCTGGCCGCCCATCAAGCCCTCGAGAAGGCGCGGGCGCTGACCGCCGGTGCCACGGAAGCGGAGCGCGCCTATATCGAAGCGCTGGCGGTGCGTTTTTCCGCGGACAAGGACGCCGACCAGGCCGAACTCAACAAGAAGTACGCGGAAGTCATGGCCAAGGTGGCGGCGCGCTATCCCGATGATGCCGACGCATTGGTCCTCTACGCCGCCGCGCTTATGGAGGCCATGCCCTGGAACTACTGGTCCAAGGATGGGCAGCCGCACCCCGGAACGGAGGACGCGATTCGCGTGCTCGAGAGTGTGCTTGCCAGGCACCTCGACCATGCTGGCGCCAACCACTACCACATCCACATCCTGGAGGCGAAAGATCCGGACCGCGCCGTACCCAGTGCTGAGCGGCTCGCGCTGCTGGCGCCGGAGGCCGGCCACCTGGTGCACATGCCCGGCCACATATGGATCCGCGTGGGTCGCTACCAGGACGCCGCCACGGCCAACGAATGGGGCACGCTGGCCGATGAAGCCTATTTCGCGCGCAGCGGAGAAAAGGGCCTGTATTTCGTCGGCTACTACCCGCACAACATCCACTTCTTGAACTACGCGACGCTATTCGAGGGACGCAGCCGGCGGGCACTCTCCTCGGCGCGCAAGGGGGCCACTACGCTGCCGGAGGACATGAGCACGGCGCCTTCGTTCGCGCAGAGTATCGCCGTCACGCCGCTTTTCACCATGGTGCGCTTCGGCCTGTGGGACGACATCCTGAAGGAACCGCTTCCCGGCAAGACGCCGTTCCTTGAGGCCATCTGGCACTACGCGCGCGGCATGGCTCATGCCGGTAAGAAGCAGTTGCCGGAAGCGGAAAAGGAGCTGGCGCAGCTCAACGCCCTTTCCGCCAAGGCGGAGCTGAAGAACTTCGCCGTCGGCAACAACAAGGCGGTTCAAGTCGCCGACATCGCCAGCCACTCGCTGGCCGGTGAGATTGCCGCGCGCCAGGGCAAGTGGGATGCCGCTATCGACCACCTGAAAAAGGCGGTGGCCGGCGAAGACGCCCTCACCTACAACGAACCCGCCGACTGGCCTTATCCGGCGCGTCACTGGCTGGGCGCAGCGTTGCTTGAAGCTGGCCGTGCCGCTGAGGCGGAAGCGGTCTACCGCCAAGACTTGCGCATCCACCGCGAGAACGGCTGGTCGCTCTTCGGCCTGATGCAGAGCTTGAAGGCGCAAGGCAAGGCTGCGGAGGCCGCCGAGGCTGAAAAGCGCTTCCAGCAGGCGTGGAAGCGGGCGGATGTCGTGCTGACGGCGTCGCGCTTCTAGTCGGTGCGCTCTGCACTCTTGCTCGCTGGACGTTCCTGCGGCTCGAAGGCGCGCATGCGGTCCGCCATATCCACGGCGAAAGGGCGGCTGGCTTCACCGAAATAGACTGAGACGTGCGGATACGGGATCTCGATGCCCAGCGCGTCGAAGCGGTTCTTGATGCGCCGGCGCAGCTCGCGGCCCACGTTGAACTGCTCCTGCGGCAGCGTCTTGATGCGCATCTTGATGATCACGGCGGAATCGGCGAAGCGATCCACGCCGGCGATCTCCAGCGGCTCGAGGATCTTCTCCCGCCACTCTGCGTCGGTTTCCAACTGGTTGCCAATCTCCCGCAACACCTCCATCACGCGGTCCACGTTCTCCTTGTAGGCCACGCCCAGGTCGAGCACGGCGAAGGAATAGTCCTTGGTAAGGTTGGAGACCTCGGTGATGGCGCCGTTGGGAAAGATGTGCACGGTGCCGTCGAAGCTGCGGATCACGGTGGTGCGCAGGCGGATGGCTTCCACCAGCCCGCCCTTGCCGTTGATGTTCACAATGTCGCCGACGCGGATCTGGTTTTCCAGGATGATGAAGAACCCGGAAATGACATCGCGCACCAGGTGCTGCGCTCCGAAGCCCACAGCCAGACCCACGATGCCCGCGCCGGTGAGGATGGGCATGATGTCTACGCGCAGTTCACGCAGCATCATGAGGCCAGCAATGCCGAACAACAGCGCCGTAACCAGTTTGCCCAAGGTACGGCTCAGGGTTTGCGCCCGCTTCTCCCGCTCCACGATCGCGATTCGTGTTCCCTCCGCCGGAACCATGAGGCTGGACAAGTGTTCGATCGAAAGGCGCAACACGCGGTTCAACGCGTAGGCGCCGACCGCGATCATCAGGATGCGCAGCCCAGGACCGGTCGCCCAGCCCTCCACCTCTTCCCAGCCCAGGCGTTTCAGGCCGTGCAGGCCGAATCCCCGCAGCAGGAGCATGGCCGTAGCCACCATGGCGACGGCCGCGATGGTCCTTCGCAGTACCTTGTTGAGCTGTTTCTCCCACTGCCCGATCGCTTCCCGGTTGGCCAGGTCTTCCCTGCCCATGGCCTGGGCCCAGCGCCGCACGCCGCGCACGGCCAGCCACAGCAGCAGCCAAAGCAGCAGCAACAGGCCGCCGAGCGAGATGAGCGCTGGAAGCAGCTCGCGATAGGAGAGCGGGAGCATCTCTTAGGTTTTACCACGATTCCGGGCTGCGGCCGGAGGCGCGCGGCATTGCGCACCCTGCTTCGCTGTGATACTTTCCGCCCGCCGTGGCGGGAGGCGCGATGACGCTGCTGGTCGTGTTCGGCATGTCGGTGGTGGTGCTGCTGGTGATGGTGGCGGCCGTGTACAACCGGCTGGTCAAGCTCAGCGTGCGCACCGATTCCGCCTGGGCCGATATCGACGTGCAGCTCAAGCGCCGCCACGACCTGATTCCCAACCTGGTTTCGGTGGTGAAGGGATATGCGACGCACGAGTCGGCCACCTTCGAAAACGTCACCCGCATGCGCGCGCAAGCCATGGAGGCCACGGGGCCGGCACAGCGCGCGGTGGCCGAGGGCCAGCTCACCGCCGCCTTGCGCGGACTGTTCGCGGTCGCCGAAGGCTACCCGCAACTGCGCGCCTCAGAGAACTTCCTGTCGCTGCAGAACACGCTCAGTGAAGTGGAGGACGCCCTGCAGAACGCGCGCCGCTACTACAACGCCGTGGTCCGCGACCTGAATACCGCGGTGCAGAGCTTCCCCACCAACCTGGTGGCCGCCGTGTTCAGCTTCCCGACACGGGCCTTTTTCGAAGTCGCGACCACCGCCGAACGCCAGCCCGCGGAGGTCAGATTCCAGGGCTGACCGCGGATTCGCGTGGATGAACGCGGACCGTACCGGGACCTCTAGTGCCCGGCCCTGGCGAGCTCCCGGTTCGGACTCAGCTCCATTGCCTCCCGACGATACCTCACCGCCGCAGATCGATCCCCGGCCGCGCTTGCGATGCTCGCGGCATGCTGGAAGATGCGCAAGTCGCGGATGCCCACCTTGAGCGCTTCCTCGATCTGGCGGCGTGCCTCCCGATGCCGGCCATTGCGATGGAGCGCCCAGGCGCAGGCATCGAGCGTGTGGACGTCCTGCCGCCGCGAAGATTCGAGCCTGGCTACCCGCAACGCCTCGGCCGGCTTCCGCGCATGGTCGGCGTAATAGAAGATGAGCTCGCGGTTGGCGTTGTCCCATTTCTCGCTTTCCTGCAGGGCCTTGGTCTCGAACTCGGCGAACATGCGGCGGGCTTCGGCGAGACGCCCCGCGCGCTCGAGCGCTTCGGCCAGGTCGTAGAGATTTTCCGCGTGCGGCGCGGCTTCATACCGGCGGCGCAGCAACTCGGCTGCCTCGGCATGCTTTCCCTGGGCTGCGCGCACGCGCGCCAGCCCTGCCAGCGCGTAGTGGTAATCGGGGAAGAAGCTCAGGGCCTCGTTGAGGCGGGCTTCGGCGGCGCCCGCGTCTCCGCGCATGAGTTCGAGATGTGCCATCTGCGTGTGGAGCCACGCCAGGTCTTCCGTCTCATTCGGCGGCGTGCTCTGTAGCGCCATCTCCATCAGCTCAAGCGCGCCCTCGATGTCGCCGGTCAGCTCGCGCAGGTAGGCGGCGCGGGTCAGGCCGGGGACGTTCCCCGGACGCAGGTTCAGCATCCATTGCGCAGCGTCAATGGCTTCCTGGTACCTGCCCAGCTCGGCGCTGGCGTCCGCCAGGAAGCCGTAGACCTGCACGTCGTCCGGCGCGCGCCGGTTCAGCGCCTTCGCCTTCTCCAGCGCCTGCGCGAACTCATGCCGCCCGAGCAGCAGCCAGACCTGAAGCTTCAGCGCCTCGAAGTTGTCCGGCTGCAGCTCCAGCGACTTGCCCAGCGCCGCCTCAGCTTTGACGTAGAACGTCGTGTCGGAAGTTTCGCGCGCGCGCCGCGCCAGCCCCAGGGCCAGGTCGTTGTAGGCCTCGTAGTTCGTGGGTTTCGCGGCCAGGGCGCGTTCCGCAGCCGCAATGCGCAGTTCCGCAGGCGTGCGCGCCTCGAGGGCGGGGGCTGGCTGCGCCGCTGCGGCAGTGGAAGCCAGCAGGCCGAGTATCACCAGAGCGAAGAGCCGTGTCATCTCTATCCTCACCAAAAAGAGTTCGCGGCTGCACCGGATGTCCTTCCGGCACAGCCACGAAGCTGGGCTAGTTCACCGTGCAGGCGCCACCGTTGCAGCCATCTTCGCCGGGGTCGACGTGGCGGCTGTTGCGGCCGTCCCACGCGTATCCCAGGTACGGGAAGCTGGGCTGGTAGCTGGTGTCGTTGGCATTCACGCCGTCCCCGATGCGGTTGTACGGGAACGTGTTGAGGCCGAACACCAGGATGCCGGCAACTGCGCGCGCGGAGATATCCGTGACGTCATCTTCCAGACGGCGTCCGTTGGGATACCCGGCCGCGTCGCCCGCCAGCAGGCCCATGCGCTTGATCTGGTTCTGCGGGGTGGGAGGCACGCCGGTGTTCAGGCGCAAAATGTCGGCCACCGGGCCGGCCGGCAGGTTGGGATTGGCGAACCCGCCTACTGCCGCCACCAGCGCTCCGTGATTCGAGTATTGCACCAGGGGCAGCAGGTCCGCGCGCGGAGGCGCCGGGATGGGCACATCCACCCCGAAGGCCGCCGGATACACGGCGTTGATCACTCGCGCCAGCAGCGGATCGAGGGCGAAGGCCGCGAACTGCGCGTCGTTCTTCGGCTGATCCATGCTGAAGCGGTCCTTGGAGCCGGTGCCGATGATCAGCTCGTTGAACAGCGCGTTGCCCATGCGCTGCACCTGGCGCAGCGAAGTGGAAGTAACCGTGCTCCTGACGCGGCCTTTAAGGGGCTTCTGCAGGACGGTGACCTGCGGGCGGGACGTCGTGCCCCAGGAGCCGATGGTGGCCCGCGGATCGCTGGCCGGGTGCTTCTGGCCGTCGCTGGTCAGCATGGTGATGGGCACTTCGATGGCGATGGCGTTCACGTTGAAGCCGGAAACGTCATCGGCGGCGAAGTTGTTCCGGTCGTCGGCTTCCTGCGCGTCGGTCAGCACGCCCGGCAGGATGAAGCCGGAGGCGCGGAAGTTTGCCGAGTCGAAGAACGCGCCCAGATCGATCCAGAAGGGATCATCGGCCGTGCCCGCCCATACTTTGATGCCGTTGCCCAGGGTGTAGATACCCTCCTGGTACAGATCGGCCCAGTTGGGCATGGTGCGCGGGCCGACGTTCGATGGCACCGCGATCAGCTTCTGCCCGCCGTTCAACACGGTGCGCAGGTTGTTCCGCACCATGGTGACGGTGTAGGTCTGGCGCAGGCCCAGGCCGGTGGAGCAGTTACCGGGTTCGCAGCCGTCGAGCGCCGTCACCGCCGGGGGAATCAGCGGCGAGCCGGGAGCTACCGGCGGCGGCGAGCTGGGCCCGGCGGGAATGCCGTCGCCCGCGCCTACATGCGCCGTGAACACGCCGGGGAGCCGGTACTCGGTCTGGAAGCGGAACTCGAAGACGATGTCCTCGATGCCGTCATGGTTGTTGTCTACGCGGATGGCGTAGGTGATGTTGGGATCGAATGGGAAGTAGTTGGGGCCGTTGGAGGGCTCCAGCAGCGGGTCCACGTCCAGGATAAACGTCACCTTGTCCGGATTGTCGTAGCTCACGAACGCGTAGAAATCCGTGATGTCTGCCAGGCGGTCGATCGCGGTGATCGGCGCCTCGCGGTGGTTGGCTGCCAGGAGTCCCTGCGGAACCATCAGGAGCACCGCCAGAAGCAAGGCGGTGAAAGAGCGAACTGCCGGTTTCGTCATGGGAATCCTCACAAGAAGATGGAAGGCGCCGGAGCCACCGGAACCTCCGGCGCGCTCTCCGCCTTCATTCCCTGTACGCTTTGCGGCGGCATTCGGATTTGGTTCCTACCAGGGCACGGCTTCGCCGTGCCGAATGGATTCGGAAAAATCGAGGGGATTTAGCCGCGGAGATAGAGCCGCGCGTACCCGCCGCGTCTCTATGCTCCCCCACGGGCTTCGTGGTATAAGCGTTGGCTCGCGGTCTTTCCTCGCTGCTTTGCAGCGATGCCGCGCAGGAGGCTCGATTGGCAGAATCGCGCACCGGCAAGCGCTTCCCCATCAAGCTGCCCATCACCATCCGCGACGTGAAGTCGTCGCGGCGGCACCGCGCGCTCACCAAGGACCTGAGCGCCGCCGGCGTTTCCATCCAGGGCGGCGCGCCGTTGCGCGTGGGCTCGCGCATCGAGTTCGAAATCAAGCTGCCCGGCAAGGTCATCGGAGTGGCTCGCGATGTGGAGTTGCTGTGCCGCGGGCGCGTGGTGCGCTCTGAGGCCGGTTCCCGCCGCAGCAAAGGAAAGAAGAAAGGAAAAGCAAAGTCCGGACTGGCCTGCGTCATCGATCAATACAGGTTCATCCGGCGGAAGTAACCATGCTGAAAGTCATCCTCGCCGACAACCAGGCTATCTTCCGCACCGGGGCCGCCAAGGTGCTGGCGGTCGAGGACGACCTGCGCATCGTCGCCCAGGCCCAGACCGCCGAGCAGATGCAGATGGCGCTGGAGCGCTTCCGCCCGCAGGTACTGGTCTGCGCCTCGGAGTTCGCCAGCGACCTGGCGGCGCTGGTCAGAGACACCGGCCGTACGCGCACCCGCATCATCCTGGTGATCGAGAATGGCGAAGAGACCAAGCCCTTCCTGGCGCAGGGCGTGCACGGCGTCGTTTACCGCAGCATCACCGGCGAGTCGCTCTCGCAATGCGTGCGCACCGTGGCCAAGGGCGGCACCTGGGTGCAGGACACCAAGGCCGCCGCCATCGCCGCCGAGAATGATATGGTGGGAGCCCGCGTCCGCGACCGCCTGACCCCGCGCGAACTGCACGTGGTCGCGCTCATCGTGCAGGGCTTCAAGAACAAGGAGATCGCCAGCCGCCTGGGCACCACCGAGCAGGTGATCAAAAACTACCTGCGCAACGTCTATGACAAAGTGGGCGTCTCCGACCGCCTGGAGCTGGCCCTGTTCACTATCCACCACCGCATCCTGGCTGAAGCCGCCGCAGCGATTGCCGAAGACAAACAATAGGACCGGCCAAGCTAGGTGTCTTACTTCTTATTGTGATTCGGCACCAATGAGATGCCGAGTTAGCATGCCGCCATCATCCCTTGGAAGCAGCAAGATCTGACTCAACAGAAGCCTGCCTGTCCTGCATACTGTCCGCTGATCGGCGGCACTAAACTCACTCTGGTTCCACACCTGGAAGTCGCTTGCAGCTTCCGTCGGAAGCCGCTCGAGCACTTGGCCCATCAACTTCTCGCCGCGTACCTGGTCCGGCGGCGGTTGAGGCGACTGTATGGCTGTCTCGATTACTTCAGCCATGGCATCAAGCAATTCCGCTTGGGTTTCGGTCTTCACCGCTTGTAGCGCTCGCTGGTTACCGCCCGCCTTCTTCGGCAACAGGAGGGCAAAGCACGAGCCTTCGTCTACCTCGCTAATCGCGCGATTTGTTGCCTCTAGGAATCTCACTGCAGCTCCATTGGAGGTCCGAACCAAGTACTTTGGCAAAACTTCGCTGACAATTGGGCTCACCCGACTGGCTACGATGTCCGGGCTTTCACCTAGGGCTAAGCCATCGCGCACTTTGCGCTGAATCCGTGCGTATGTCTCGGGATCGCTCTCTTTTAGAGCCCGGTAGAACCGAAGGCCTTGCAGCGCTTTCTGTGTCTCCCGATCGATCTGCCACGCTCGCACGTGCGGCATCACAAGGCCTCGAAAACCAAACATCCCTAGAAACACGATTGCGCTGAAGAGCCACTTGTTCTGATCCGGTCTACGGACGACAAGCAAGGCTAGGGCAGCCGCTAGCCCCGCACCAATGCCTGATACTACGATGGCAGCTAAATCCATGGGCCGAAACCTTCTGTAAGGACCGCGGATGCTAGTCACTGCAATGAGTGCAGTGCGCACTCTAGGGCGGGGTCGGCTTCCACTCGACGCCCACACTAGGCCGCTGGTCGTCGCGAGTAACTGTAGCATTGCAGTGCTAGACTCGAAAGGACGATGTTGCTCTTATACTCCGGCGGTGGCTCGGCAGAAGTACAGCTCTTGAGCAGCACGACCCAACCATCTGGGGACTCCTTAAGCGCAATGCTCTGCGGTACCTTCAATTGAATTTCGACACAGATTGCGCACAGATTTTGGAGGACATGCCCTTCGAATTGTGGGAGGGAACGAATAGCTTCGGTGATGCGTTCGAATTGCTCTACGCCACGACGACAGTTGACAAGTACCTTGAGCTCGAGTTGGAAGCTGACACAGAGATCGCCAAATCGCGTTACAAGAGAATTGCTCATGCCATGGAGCAGATTAACAATCCAATCCGCTTCATTGCGGTGGACGTGCTCATGGAGGGCGTTCAAGGTGTACCCACGCCCCAGTTAGAGGTCACTTCAGCGGTTGTCGAGCGTGCCTTGAGCGATTTTGAAGCGCTACTACATTCGAAGGGAGGGGCGGTAAGCGGCGTAGATCGGATACATACAGCATTGCATGGGTATCTTAGAGCAGTCTGTAACCAGGAGGATATCCAATACTCTGATGAGGCGGATGTCACCGCGCTCTTTGGGCTGATTCGACATCAACACCCTAAACTGCAGAAACACCCACCGGGTGTGGAAGCCCAGCGGATGCTACGTGGACTAGCGCGGATTGTTGACGCCCTAAATCCAGTGCGAAACCGGAAGAGCATGGCTCACCCGAATGAAGAGTTGCTGGACGAACCAGAGGCACTGTTGACGGCCCACGCCGTGAGAACACTGCTCCACTATCTGAATAGCAAGCTAAGATGACCGCAGGCGTGTTCCTCGACTCGCCAAAGAAAAAGGATGCTGAACGCGCGGTACGTGCGGAGGTGCCGCGCGCTGGGGGTGTAAGAAACGCGGGCCTTCGCCGCGCGTTCTTCCCTGCCGCGTTCTAGGCTACGTCAGCTTTTCCCCGATCGACTTCCCCTGCGTGAACAGGTACAGGTAGTCGGGGCCGCCGGACTTGGAATCGGTGCCGGACATATTGAAGCCGCCGAAGGGATGCACGCCGCAGATGGCCCCTGTGCACTTGCGGTTGATGTACAGGTTGCCGACGTGGAATTCGTTCTTGGCGCGCTCGATCTTCTCTTTCGACGTGGTGTAGACAGCGCCCGTCAGGCCGAACTCCGTGTTATTGGCGATGGCCAGCGCATCGTCGAAATCCTTCGCCTTGATCACCGCCAGCACCGGCCCGAACACTTCTTCCTGCGCCAGGCGCGCCGTCGGTGCGACGTCGGCAATCACGGTGGGCTGCAGGTAGAACCCTTCGCCGGCCTCGGCGGCGCGGCCGCCGCCGGTGATCAGCCGCCCTTCCTTCTTGCCGATCTCGATGTACTCCTGGATGGACTTCATCGCCGCTTCGTTCACCACCGGGCCCATGGCCTTGTTCTCGGTGGGGTCGCCGACCTGAATCTTTTCGACGCGTTCCTTCAGGCGCTCGAGGAAGACGTCATAGATGCGCTCATCCACAATGGCCCGTGAGCACGCCGAGCACTTCTGCCCCGAGAAGCCGAACGCGGAAACCGCTACGCCTTCGACCGCGGCGTCGAGGTTGGCGTCGGCGTCCACGATGATGGCGTCTTTCCCGCCCATTTCCAGGATGGTGCGCTTGATCCATATCTGCCCGGGCCGCGGTGTTGCGGCGCGCTGATGAATGTCCAACCCCACTTCCTTCGAGCCGGTGAAGGCGATGTAGCGCGTCTTGGGATGCTCCACCAGAGCGTTGCCGAAGCTGGCGCCCGAGCCGGGGCAGAAGTTCACCACGCCGTCCGGCAGCCCGGCCTCCAGCAGGATCTCGTGGAACTTCGCCGCGATGGTGGGCGAATCGCTCGAAGGCTTGAGCACCACCGTGTTGCCGCTGACGATCGAGGCCAGCGTCATCCCCGCCATGATGGCCGAAGGGAAGTTCCAGGGCGGAATCACCGCCCCGACGCCCAACGGGATGTAGCGCAGCACGTCGCGCTCGCCCGGGAGCTGCACCGGCATCACGATCTCGGAGAGGCGCAGCGCCTCGCGGCTGTAGTACTCGCAGAAGTCGATGGTCTCGCCCACGTCGCCGTCGGCTTCGGCAAAGTTCTTGCCCACTTCGAACACCAGCCAGGCCATGTATTCGAACTTGCGCGCGCGCAGGATGTCGCCGGCGCGCAGCACGATGGAGGCGCGCTGTTCCACCGGCGTCCGGCTCCAGCGCTCGAACGCCGCGAGCGCCGCTTCCACCGCGGGGGCGGCATGCTCGCGGCCCGCCTTCTGGTGAATGCCCACGACCTGCGAAGGCCGGGCCGGATTGATGGAAGTGATCTTGTCCTTAGTGCGGATGCGCTGCCCGCCGATCACCAGGTCATACTCGCGGCCCAGTTCGGCGCGCACTTTCTCGACGCCGGCGTGCATCGCGCGTAAGGCTTTTTCATCCTTGGTGAAGTCGATCGGCGGTTCGTTGCGGAATGGTCCCTCCGGCACGCGGAGCGAAGGACGGGCGATTGCGACGGCCATCAGACACCTCTCTATGATTCCCGGGAGCGGGGAATGAGTACCAGAAACTTCATTTTAGCATCTGCCGGCGGGATGCCATCCGGCCTATCGCGGCGGCAGGTCGCTCATGCGGAACTGCGTGCGGAAGTGCTCCGACAGCAGAAAGATAGCGGGCTG
The DNA here is from genome assembly GCA_035573675.1 of Terriglobales bacterium. Lineage (NCBI taxonomy): Bacteria > Pseudomonadati > Acidobacteriota > Terriglobia > Terriglobales > Terriglobales bacterium. The sequence goes on along the minus strand of DATMAB010000017.1, from coordinate 91,405 downwards.
GTTCTTGTGCGGATCTGACTGCGCCAGGTAGCGAATGGCCTCCGCGATCATCCTCTGACCTTCGAGAAACCGCGGGTCGGAATTGCGTTGTCGCTTGTGGCGCGGGGAAGGATTCGCGGGAAGCGTAAAAACTCTTGCCATGATTGCCTGCTTCCTGCCAAGGTCGCAGAAGAAAACACTCCGCCCTCCGGCAGATTTTATGAATAAGCCGGAGTATAGCTGTCTCACCTCGCCGCACAAAGAACTTTCTGATGAAATTCGGAAGAATCCCTAACCCCAAGAAAACAAGCTGGATAGCATGCGACTCTCGGGGGAACGCAGGCCGCGCCGAAAGTTAACCCTGAGGATTTACGAACTTGGTCTTGCTGGTGGTCTTCAGGCGGAAAACGTCGTCGGCGACCTGCTGGTTCAGGCGGATATTGGTGTACTGGGCCAGCCGGTAATCGCCGGAGGGCTCGAAGAACTGCTGCTGGAGCGAGACGCCGCGCTCCCAATCGATCCACAGCACGATGCGTTCGAACACGCCCCGCATCTTTAGCGTCTTGGGCTGCAGTTCGAGGCGCGCCGTCTTCACGCCCCCAATGGCTTCGCTGCCGGCATAACGCACCTCGAACGACTTCAGCAGGTCGTGGCCACGGCCGCCGAACCCCAGCACCAGGAAACTCTCCACCTCGCCCTTGTTCTTGCCGGTGGAATACTCGGTGACCTGGTCGATGCGCGGCTGGTACAGGCGCACCTTGCCCTCGGTGAACAGCACGTATTTCTTGTCAGGGACGGCGATCTCGGCGGCCATCTGCGTTTCCTGGCCGCGCCGGCGGAAGAAAACCTTGCCCTTCTGCGTGTCGGTCTCCTGCACCACGCGCTGGTACTGGTCCCACACGAAGTCGGCCTCGGCCGTGCGGAACGATGCCGCGGCCGCGTCCATGCGATCCAGCACCGCCTCCAGTTCGGAAGGCGGCGCGGGCCCAGCCGCTACCTGGGCCGCCAGCGCCATCACCAGAGCAATGGCTGTAATTGGAAAGCGAATCATCGGGGATTCCCTTCTCTTCTACTGCCTTTGCACCCACGCATCGTAAGCCGTCACCTTGCCACTGGCGTCCCTCACGGGTACGTACCGCACGATAGTGACTTCGCCGGCCATCGGCTCGATCACCCGGAGCAGCCCGGCCTCCACCGCCTTGGCATCGCCATGCGGAACGGCGGCCGCCTCCACCCGATACACAAAACCGCCCTGCCCGTCGGGCCGGACGGTCACCTCACTTGGATGCGGGGCGCGCTCCACCGGTTTGTCGTTGAAGTTGATCCAGTACGGCGAAAACAGCACGAACAGGACGATCAGCGTCACCATCACGTCGTACTGCCAGCTTCCGCGCGCATACTCCCACAGGATAAAGCTGCGGATTGTCTGCCAAACACGGCCCATGTTGACGGAAACAGGTCCCTCGGAGCGGAAAAACTGCCGGTGATTTCAGTCTAGATGGCACGGCAGGCTTTGGCAACGATGCCGCTACAGTCTGCGCGGTGCGATGCGTTCCGCGCCCACGTACGGCCGCAGCGCTTCCGGAATCATCACCGAACCGTCGGCCTGCTGGTAGTGCTCGATGAGCGCCACCCAGGTGCGCCCGATGGCCAGTCCGCTCCCGTTCAGCGTGTGCACGAACTCGCTCTTGCCTTTGCCTTCGCGGCGGAAGCGGATGTTGGCGCGCCGCGCCTGAAAAGCTTCGAAGTTCGAGCAGGACGAGATCTCGCGGAACACCTGCTGCCCGGCCAGCCATACCTCGATGTCGTAGGTCTTGGCGGCGGCGAAGCCCATGTCGCCGGTGGACAAGGTCACCACCCGGTAGTGCAGCCCCAGCTTTTCCAGCACCGTGGCTGCGTCGCGCGTCAGCTTCTCCAGCTCGTCATAGGACTTTTCCGGATGCGCGAACTTCACCAGCTCCACCTTCTGGAACTGGTGTTGGCGGATGATGCCCCGCACGTCCTTGCCGTACGACCCGGCCTCGCTGCGGAAGCAGGGCGTGTAGGCGGTGAGCGAGAGCGGAAGCTGCGCCGCCTCCAGGACCTCGTCGCGGTACAGGTTGGTCACCGGGACTTCGGCCGTGGGCACCAGCCACAGGTCGGCGTTCTCGCACTTGAACAGGTCGCCGGCGAACTTGGGCAGTTGGCCCGTCCCGTACAGCGAATCGGAGTTCACCAGGAACGGGGGCAGCACTTCGGTGTAGCCGTGCTCCCGCGTATGCACATCGAGCATGAAGTTGGCCAGGGCCCGTTCCAGCCGCGCGCCCACGTCCCAGTAGACGGCGAAGCGCGCTCCGGAAAGCTTGGCCGCCCGCGGCAGGTCGAGGATGCCCAACTGCTCGCCCAGCTCCCAGTGCGGCCTGGGCGCGAAATCGAACTTGGGCGGAGCGCCCCAGCGGCGCTCTTCGCGGTTCTGCTCGGGCCCCGAGCCCACGGGAACGCTCACGTGCGGCAGGTTCGGGATCGAGGCCAGCAGCGCGCGCAGTGCGGTCTCTTTTTCTTCCGCCCGCTTCTGCTTCTCCTCCGCCCGCTCACGGAGCACCTTGGTTTCGGCGATCAGCGCGGCTGCATCCTGCTTCTCGCGCTTGAGCCGCGCAATCTCTTCCGACTTGCGGTTGCGTTCCGCCTGCAGCGTCTCCGCTTCGGTGATCAGGCGCCGGCGCTCCGCGTCCAGGGCATGGAAGTCGCCCAGCAGCGCGGCGGGATCCAGCCCGCGCTGCCGCAGCTTTTCTTCCACCAGCGCGAGGTTCTCCCGGACGAAGGCAAGGTCGAGCATGGAATCCTTAAATCTACCGGAAAGCCGCCGCCAAAAGAAACCGGCGATGGCGTACACTAAAGCGATTCGGGGCTGGACCCATGGCGGCGCCCGCCGGCGCAGCATCCAAGGGTTCAGGAAGATGCCATGACTTCGGTTTCCAAGATCCGGCGCTGGTCGGCCGTGGCCGCGGTCCTGCTGCTTCTGCCGTCCACTGCCGTCCCGCTCGGCGCCTCCGAGCGCGTGGTGGCGATCGGCGACGCCCACGGCGACATCGAAGCGCTCACCGGCATCTTGCGTGATGCGGGGCTCATCGACGCCAACCGTCGCTGGACCGGCGGCCCGACCACGCTGGTCCAGACCGGCGACATGATCGACCGCGGCCCCGCCGACCGCGCCGTGCTCGACCTGATGATGGCGCTCGAGAAAGAGGCGCCGCGCAAGAAGGGCCGCGTCACGGTTTTGCTGGGCAACCACGAGATCATGAACATGACCGGCGACCTGCGCTACGTACGCAGCTACGCCACCTTCGCCAGCCCGGACTCCGAGAAGCGTCGCCGCAAGGCCTTCGAACAATATCTGGACTGGCGCAAGGACCGCGCCCCGCCGACCGCATCCACGATCTCGGGCGCCGACCTCGAGAAACAATGGATGGACGCCCACCCGCCGGGCTTCCTCGAGCACCGCGAGGCCTTCGCTCCCGACGGCAAGTATGGCCGCTGGCTGCGTGAAAAGCCCGTGATCGCCCGCCTGGACGGTGTGCTGTTCGTGCACGGCGGCATCAATCCGGCCCTGCCCGATACCGATCCCGAGCGCATCAACAAGCGGGTGCGCGACGAACTTCAGGCCATGGACGCCTTTCGCACCTGGCTCGCGCAGGAAAAGATTGCGCTTCCCTTCTTCACTCTGCAGGAGGCCACCGAGGCCGCACAGGCCGAACTGGACCGGCTGAAGGCGGACGCCGCCACCCGAACCGCCGCGGCTCAGGCGGAAGGCAAGTCCTGGAAGCCCTCGGAGACCGACGACCGCCGCCGCAAGACGCTGGAGGAATTCCTCGCCTATAACCGCTGGTACAGCATCCATCCTGACGGACCGGTCTGGTTCCGCGGCTACGCGGAGTGGACCGAGGCGGAAGGCACGCCCAAAGTAGCGGCGCTGCTGGCCTCGCTTGGCGCCACCAACCTGGTGGTGGGCCACACGCCCCAGGCGGATGGACGCGTGCGCGTTCGCTTCGGCGGCCGCGTCTTTCTCATCGACACCGGCATGCTCACCGGCTACCTGCCCCAGGGCCGCGCTTCCGCGCTGGAGATTTCCAGCCCCAAGTTCACCGCCGTCTATCACGATGAACGCATCGTGCTGCTCAACGGTCCGGTAACTCCGGTTCCGTCCCGGCCGGCTGCGGCCCCGGGCGGCGGCTCGCTCGCCGAATATGCAGACGCCGAATCTGAATCGGCCGCGCCTGCGGCATCCACCGAGCCGCTGCCCCACCAGTGGATCGGGCCCGACGGCCAGCCACTCCCCTTCAAGAGCGATGCCGAACTGCTCGAGTTCCTGCGCACGGCGAAGGTGCGCGGCATCAAGGACATCGGCACCGGCATCACCAATCCCAAGAAGATGAAGCTGGTGAAAGACGGCATCGTGGCCAACGCCGTCTACCGCAACGTCGGCGAGGAAAAGACCTACACCACTATGGCCGGCGGGCAAACCGAGATGTTCTTCCGTGACGACGCCACCTTCGAGCCTGCCGCCTACGAACTCAGCCAGTTGCTCGGCCTGCCCTGGGTGCCGCCCGCCATCAAGCGCGGCTACGGCGGAACCGACGGCTCCATGCAGATATGGCTGGAAGGCGTCACCCAGTACACCGATATCCAGAAGAAGAAGATCGAGCCCCCCGACCGCGTCCGCTGGAGCAAGCAGCTCCACGTCATGCGCGTGTTCGACAACCTGGTCTACAACACCGACCGCAACCAGGGGAACATGCTCATCGACAAGCACTGGCGCCTGTGGCTCATCGACCACACCCGCGCCTTCCGCCGCCAGGAGAACCTGCGCACACCCGACCTGCTTGTTCAATGCGACCGCGGTTTTCTGGAGCGCCTGCGCAACCTGGACGAAGGCCTGGTTCGCGAGAAGATGAAAAAGTATTTGCGCTCCGCGGAGATCGATGCCCTGTTCGTACGGCGCCGCAAGATCATCGAGCATTTCGACAAGCTCATCCGCGAGCGCGGCGAAACCATGGTGCTGTTCAACCTGGAGCCCATCGATGCGCAACGCTGACGGCCCCGGTTCCCCACGGCGTGTGCTGCGATGATCGCCTACCTGGAACGGGTCCTGACGCTGCGCCCGGGCGACCTGGGCCGCGGCGTTCTGCTGTACCTCTACCTGTTCCTGGTCATTGCGTCCTACACCATCGGCAAGGTCGCTCGCGACGCTCTTTTCCTCGATCGCTTCGATGCCGTCAAGCTCCCCATGGCCGACCTCGCCAGCGCTCTTCTGGTCGGCGTGGTCGTGGCCGGCTACCTCGCCGTGGCGCGCCGCGTCACTCTCCGCAATCTGCTCGTCGGCTGCTTGTTCCTCTACTCCGCCACCTGCGTCCTGTTCTGGTACCTCGTACACTTCCACCAGCAGCCCTGGCTGTTTCCGGTCTTCTACATCTGGGTGGGCATCTTCGGCGTGCTCGCGCCCATGCAGGTGTGGAAGCTCGCCAACTTCGTCCTCACCACGCGCGAAGCCAAGCGTATTTTCGGCCTGGTCGGCGCCGGCGCCATCTCGGGATGGATTTTCGGAGGCTTCGCCTCCCGGGTGACGGTGAAGGCCTATGGCACGGAAGGCCTGCTGATGGGCATGGCGGTCTGCCTGGCCATCTGTGCCGGCCTGGTGGTGCCCATCTGGCGGCGGAAGCAGCTCAATCCGCTGGAGTCCGGAACCCATGAAGCCGAGGCGCAGCCTACCGTCCTCGAAAGCCTTCGCCAGATCGCGGCTTCGCCCTACTTGATCGCCATCGCCGCCGTGATCTGCATGTCTTCGTTCGTCACCACCTTCGCAGGTTGGCAGTTCAAGGCCATCGCCAAACAGTTCGTCCCGCAGAAGGACGCCCTGGCACTCTTCTTCAGCGACTTCAATTTCATCGCCGGCATCGCCTGTCTCCTCACCCAGATGCTGCTCACTTCCCGCGCCCTGCGCCGCTTCGGCCTGGGGTTCACCTTGTACGTTGTGCCGGTCGCGCTGCTCGGCGGCACCATCGGTGTGCTGGCGTTCGGAACGCTCGTGGCGGCCGTGCTGCTGAAAGGCAGCGACCAGGTCCTGCGCTATTCCATCGACAAGTCCTCTGTCGAGCTGCTCTACCTGCCGCTGGCCGCCGACTTGAAGCTGCGCGTGAAATCCTTCATTGACACCTTCATCTGGAGGCTGGGAGACGGGCTCGCAGCGCTCACCCTGGTGCTGTTTGCCGACCGCCTGCGCTTCGGCGCACGCGAGGTCGGCTGGGTAAATTTGGTCTTCATCGGCGGATGGCTGGTGGCCGCGTTCTTCGCGCGCAAACAGTATGTCCACACCCTGCGCGACAGCATCCGCCGGCACCGCATGGACGTCGAGCACATCGACACCCCCGTGCTCGACCGCTCGACCGCAGAGATTTTCTCCGACCGCTTTGTTTCCACCGACCCCAAGGAGATCCTCTATGCGCTGAGCCTGTTTGAGGCCGAGCGACGCCGCCGCGTGCATCCCGCCGTGCGCGGGCTGCTCTATCACCCGGCTGCCGAGGTGCGGCGCAAGGCCCTGGCCCTGCAGGCCGAGGCCGGCGACCGCCTGGTGGTGCCCGAGGTCGAAGGCCTGTTGCGGGACCCGGACTTCGAGGTCCGCACCGAAGCTTTGCTCTACCTGGCTCATCATGCGCACATCGATCCGCTGCACAAGATCGAAGAGCTGGGCGACTTTCCCGATTTCTCCATCCGCTCGGCCATGGCGGCGTTTCTCGCGCGCCCCGGCGACACCCAGAACCTGGAGGCTGCCACCCGCATTCTCGACGCCATGATCGACGAGCCGGGGACGCAGGGTGCGCGTTCGCGGCGCGAGGCCGCCCGCCTGTTGCAGGTGGTCGAGGGTCCGTTCGACGCGCACCTGGAGCGGCTCGTGAAAGATTCCGACGCCGACGTCCGGCGCCACGCGCTGCGCGCGATCGGGCGCCAGCGTTGCCGCCGGTTGCTTCCCACCGTGATCGAACGCCTGACGGATCCGGCTCTCTCCAACGATGCCGCCGAAGCTCTCGCCCTGTTCGGCGACAGCATCGTCGGAACCCTGCGCGATTACCTCGGAGATCCCGCGCAAAGCACCGAGCTGCGCGCCTCCATCGCGCATGCCCTGGCGCGCATCGGTACGCCCGCCGCCGGCCGCGCCCTGATGGAAAACCTGCTCGAACGCGAAACCAACCTGCGCTTCCTCATCCTCAGCTCCTTGAACAAGCTGCGCGACGCTCATCCCGGCCTGGAGCTGGATACGCTCCTGCTGGAGAGCGTCCTCGCCGCCGAGATCATGGGTCACTATCGCTCCTACCAGATTCTGAACACGCTGGGCGAAAACCTGGATGACCGCGACGCCGTCTCCAGCGCTCTGCGCGAATCCATGCGCCAGGAAGTGGAGCGCATCTTCCGCCTTCTGACCCTGCTGCATCCCGGTTACGACTTCCACAGCGCCTACGTTGGCCTTCAGTCTTCGAACGCCGTGGTGCATGACAACGCCCTCGAATTCCTGGACAACGTGCTCAAGCCCGCCCTGCGGAACACCCTGGTGCCGTTGCTCGACAGCGAGGTCTCCGTCGCCGAGCGCGCCAGCCTGGGCGCCCGCTTGTGTCACGCAGGGGTGGAAACCCGCGAAGCCGCGGTCGCCGAGCTGGTTTCCAGCGATGACCCATGGCTCAAGGCCTGCGGCGCTTACGCCATCGGCACGCTCCGCCTCACTTCGCTGGTGGCGCAGCTTGAAAGCTGCCTGAACCATCCCGATCCGCTGCTGCGCGAGACCGCGCGCCAGGCCAAGGTCCGCCTTTCAGCGCAGAGCGGCGCCCCCGCCGCGGACTGACCGGAAGCCACTGACCGCCGCCCGCCCTGTCGTACACTAGAAACGAATGAGAATCCGCTTCCTGCGCGCGGCCGGACTGCTGTCGCTGTTGTGTTTCTCTTCGCTCGCCTTCGCTTCCGCCTACGATGCCCGGCCTCGGCTGGTCGTCATCATCATCGCGGACGGGTTCCGCGCCGACTTTCTGGAGCGCCACCGCGCCGGTTTCGGCGCCGGCGGCTTCAACACCTTTCTTGAGCGCGGCGCCGTGTTCGCAGACTGTCGCTACGACCACGCCGTTTCTCTGACCGCGCCCAGCTACACTACCCTGCTGACCGGCGCCTACGCCGACGGACACGGCATCCAGAGCAACAATCTTTGGGACCCGAAACTGAAGCAGATGGTGCCTGCCGAGCAGGATGACGCCACCACGGGCGTCGGTACCCGGGCCGGCGGCTCGCCCTGGCGCATGCTCGCCTCTACGCTCGGCGACGAATTGAAACTGGCCACCGGTGGCAAGTCACGCGTCTTCGCCGTATCGCTTAAGCGACGTGCCGCCATCCTTCCCGCCGGACGCGCTGCGGACGCGGCCTATTGGGCCGCAGATTCCGAGGGTTCTTTCGTCACCTCGTCCTACTACATGAAGGATCCGCCCGAGTGGGTGAAAACCTTCAATGCCGGCGGCCGGCTGGACAAATATCGCAGCCTGGAATGGAAGGATGGTGCCGGAAACGTCCTTCGCCCGCCCTCCGCATCCGGCAAGTTCAAGGATTCCATCGGCGAAACCCCGTTCGCCACCGAGTACCAGCTCGAGTTCACCCGCCAGCTCATCCAGGAAGAGAAACTCGGCTCCGGCCCCGCCACCGACCTGCTTATCCTTTCCCTGTCCGCGCCCGACTACCTGGGACATGATGCCGGTCCGGATTCGCCGGAAATGGCGGCCATGATCCTCGCGCTCGATCGCCAGCTCAGCGAGTTCTTCGCCTATCTGGCACGGCAGTTCGGCCTGGCCAATCTGTGGCTGGTCTTCACCTCTGACCATGGCACGGCTCCGCTGCCCGCCACCGCTGCCGGATTGCGTCTACCGGGACGCAACGTGGATGTCAGCGCCTTCCGCAACCAGGCCAATGCCGCGCTCGCCGCCCGCTTCGGTGTCCGCGCCGACTTCATTGCCGGCATCGACTGGCCCGTCGCCTACCTCTCGCCGGATGCCTTTGCCGCAACCCACCTCAGCGAAGCTGAAGCCGAGAAAGCGGCCGGCGAGGCGCTGCAGAAAGCAGGCGGCTGGACCGGCTTCTTCACCCGATATCAGATCGAGAACGGCGTCCTGCCACCGACCGCGCTCGGCCGCCGCGTGGCTCACAGCTTCTCGCCCTACGGTGGCTGGTATGTGATCGGACTGCCGGAACGCTACGCCGCCGGGATGTCGCGCGGCACTCACCACGGCTCCCCGTGGTCTTACGACACTCACGTTCCTCTGTTGTTCTACGGTTTGCCGTTCCGCCCTGGCGTCTACCGCCAGAGCGTCGAGCCCGTGGACCTCGCGCCGACCCTGGCTTCGCTGCTCGGCATCACGCCGCCGTCGCACAGCGTGGGGCGCGTGCTCAGTGAAGCCCTGGCCGACGGAGGCAAACCGTGAGCACCACGCATCCTGCCGGGCCGCCGCAGCCGCCCGACCTGAGCGTCACCTTCTGCGGCATCCGTTTCAAGAACCCGGTCATCGCCGCCAGCGGCACCTTCGGCTACGGCCTGGAATTCGAGGACATCGTGTCGCTGCCCCGGCTGGGCGGCTTCGTGGTGAAAGGGCTCTCGCGCGAACCCATGGCCGGCAATCCGCCGCCGCGCATCTTCGAGAGTGCAGCGGGCATGCTCAACTCCATCGGGCTGCAGAACATCGGGGCGCCCGCCTTCGTCGAAGAAAAGCTCCCGCTGCTGCGCAAGAAAAAAGACATCGTCGTTATCGCCAACGTCTTCGGCTTCACGGTCGAGGACTACGAAGCCACCATCCGCATTCTGAACCAGGGCGAAGGCATCGCGGCCTACGAGCTGAATGTCTCCTGCCCCAACACGAAGCGCGGAGGCATCAGCTTCGGCAGCGACCCGGTGCTGCTCGAGGAAGTGGTGGCGTCGGCGAAGGGCGCGGCCACGCGCCCGCTGATCGTCAAGCTCTCGCCCAACGTCACCAGCATCCCGCAGATGGCGCGCGCGGCGGAAAACGCCGGCGCCGACGCTCTTTCCCTGGTCAACACCTTCGTGGCCATGGCCATCGACGCCGAAACCCGCCGCCCGCGCATCTCCAACATCACCGCCGGGCTCTCTGGTCCTGCCATCAAGCCCATCGCTCTGCGCATGGTCTACGAAGCCGCGCATGCGGTGGACATCCCGGTGATCGGCATCGGCGGCATCACGACCGCCGCCGACGTGGTCGAATTCCTGCTCGCGGGCGCCGCCGCCGTCCAGGTGGGCACGGCCAATTACTGGGATCCCTGCGCTACGGAGAACATCGTCAACGCGCTCGAACGCTGGTGCATGGAGCACCGCGTGGCTCGACTCAACGACCTAATCGGCGGGCTCATCACGGACTGACTTTATCCGACCTCGGGCGCGCCCTTGATGGCGGACTGGATATGCTGCGACTGCTCGTAAAGAAAGCGCACGATCTTTTCTGCTTCGCCGGACGGACGCAGGTCGTCGCGCGTGAGCAGGAGTTGCAGGTTCGCGTGCATTAACACGGCAGGCGCGCCGACTTCCCGCCGCAAGCGCTTCAGCAGCTCGGACAAGTTCCGGAACTCACGTTCGCGCTGGCTCTTCTTCCACAGCAGCCAGCCCACTGCCAGCCCGAACACGATGAACATCCCGCGGTACGCCAGCGTGATCCAGGCGTGCGGGCCCGTGACTTCTTCCTGAACCGAATGGCTCTCAAGGTGAACGTGCATGGCGATGTCGATGGCCGAAGCACCCAGGCCGAAGGCGAGGCCATAGAGCACTTCCCGATACTGGCCGATCATGTCGGTCCTCCTGCGTCGCGCGGCATCGTGCCCGGCCATCTCTCGCGCCGCGCTTCCGCTACTTGGAAGAGGACGGTCGCGGCGCCCAGAAGCTCCAGTCGAGCGCGACGATCTTCCATCCGCCTCCTCTCTTTTCGAGCACATATACGGACCACAGCGTTGCCTCGACCTTCTCCCCCGACTTGCGTGTGAGCGTCATCGTGGTCCTGGTATAGCCCCATCCCATCTGCGGCGTCCCCGCCAGACGCACGAGTTCGCTTTTCATCGGCGGCGCCGGCTCCTTCATCTCCGGCACCAAATGATGGTCGCGGAAGTCCGCCCAGCCGTCATTACGGTGGCCGTTCTCAAACGCCACCAGATCCTCCGCCATCAACGGCTCGATCTTCGCCAGGTCGCGCTCGGCCAGTCCGCGCTCGAACTGCTCGATGACCGCGCGGACTTCCGGCTCAGGCGTTTTCTCCGCCCACGCCAACCCATTCAGGGTCAGAACTGCCAGCAACAGTACTTTTCGCATTCTCCCTCTCCTCCTGAGTTCCTCTGCTGACTGCCGACTGCTGAACGCTGCGTGCTGATTGCTACTTTTCCATCGGCCTTGCCATCGGGATGTTGATCTCGCGTACCGGCAGGTCCATCTCGCCCGCCCGCGCCGGAGCTTCCAGTCCGTCGGTCAGCAGATACCCGCGCAGCGCGATCGAGCTGGTCTGCAGCGCCTCCAGCGCCTCGATGTAATCGGTCTGCAACTGGAAGAGCGTCCGTTGCGCGATCAGCACCTGCGGATACGCCGCTGCCACCTCCTGGTACTTGGCCAGGTACAGCTCGTACGCTCGCTGCGCCCGCGGGATCATCTGCGCCCGGTAGCGCTCCGCCATCGCGCGGGCATCTCGGTAGCTGCGCAGCAGTGCGGCCGAGCGTTCGCGCAGCACCAGCTCCACGCGCCGCGCTTCGGCCTGCGCGCGTTCCAGTTCCGCGCGCGCCGACTCCACGCCGCCCTGGTTGCGGTCGAACAGCTTCAACTGCACGCCGATCTCCGCGAATCCCTGCAGGCCGACCGGACGTCCCGTAGCCTCCAGCAACTCGCGGTTCTGCTGCAGCCCGCCGCGCAGGACCAGGTCCGGTACCGCCTCCCGTCGCGCGCGCCCCACCGCCAGCTCCGCGCGCCTCACGCCCGCCTCCGCGATGCGCACCGCCGGGCTGTTGCGCACCAGGTCTTCGATGTACTGCTCGGGCGCGATGTCCGGCAGGTTTTCCTCCAGCCGTCCGGCCAGCCGCGCAAGCGGAAGCTGCGGATTGCCCGCCACCGCGGCCAGCGCCGTCCACGCATGCTGGCGCCGGTTTTCCGTCTCGATCAGCATCAGTTCGGCCCGCTGCGCCTCAATCTCCGCCTGCAGGACGTCCGGCTGGTCGGCCTGGCCCACGTTATGCAGTTGCCGCGAGACCTCTACCGCCTCCGCCGCCAGCCGCGCCAGCTTGCGGCGCACGGCCACGGACTCCTGCGCCGCCAGCGAGTGGAAATACAGCATGCGCACCGCGTTCATCACTCGCAGACGCTGTTCTTCCGACTCAGCCTCCGCCTGCACGCGCTCCTGCTCGAAGACCTGGCGACTCCGCTTCAGCTTGCCGCCCAGCACGATAGGCTGCTCGATGAAGAATCCCTGCTGGCCGCCACGCGAGCGCCCGCCGCGAATCTCCTCCCCGAGATATCCCACGGTCGGGTTGGGATACAGGCCCGCCTGTTTCGCGCGTCCCGCAGCCACGCGCACTTCAGCACTCGCCTGCTTGAGCGTGGGATTGTTGGCCAGCGCCATGCGCTCCAGTTCTTCCAGCGTCAGCGCCGGACCGCTTTCTTCCGCCTCCGGCGCCTGCGTCGCCTTCGGCGCGCTGGGCTGATGCCGTGCATGCTGTCCCGCCGGAGCGGGTTCCTGGGCGCGAACTCCGGCGGGCAAGGCCATCACCGCCACCAGCAGGACTCGAAACAAAGTGTTCTCTCTCATGGCTTCCTCTTCTCGTAGCGCCGGCGTCCTCGCCGGCTGTCGCGGAGGCGTCTCGCCTCCGTTTGCTGGAAACGCCGCCTCATCCGTGCTTGTGTTCTTCACGCGCCGGTTCGCGCTTGAGCGCCTGGATCTTGTCGTACATTTCCGGCTCGAGCACGCGCAGCAGCGTCATCATGCCCATCATGGCGCCCGACCACCCTTTCGCCAGCCCGTAGGTTTCGGGCTTGGCCACCAGCTCGTCGAGCACCGGAAAGTGGTCCTGCGGGAATCCCGGCACCTGGTTCGCGCCCGGCGCCACCTTCCACAGTCCGCCGCCGTGATGCGCGTGCGCCTGCTGCAAGGGCAGGTCGGTAGTGGCGCGCTCGTGGTCCGAGCCGAAGCCCATGCCGCGTCCCAGGCTGGGACCGAAGCTCTCCGACGTAGCATGTCCCTGGCGCAGCAGGCCCATGCCGTCTTCCATGCTCAGCCCCGCGGCCATGCCGTTGAACGTCCACAGCGGCCCGGTCATGGACGCCATCTGGTTCATCATGTGGTGCGGCAGGTGGCAGTGCACCATCCAGTCGCCGGGATTGTCCGCGACGAACTCCACGTCGGTGGCTTCGGCCACGCCCACCAGCGTGGTGTTCTTCGGGCCCCAGAGCGATTCCGGCTGCCGGCCCGCTTCCGAGCCCGTCACCACGAACGTGTGTCCGTGCACGTGGATGGGGTGATGGTCCATGCCCAGGTTCACGAAACGCAGCCGCACGCGCTCTCCGCGCTTCACCAGGATAGGCGTGGTCGCCGGCGCCGCCTTGCCGTTCATGGTCAGCCAGTTGAACTCCATCGACAGCGAGTTGGGCACGGTCGCGTTGGGCAGGATGGCGAACTCCTGCAGCACGAAGCCGAAGTCGCGGTCCACCCGCGGCCGCCACGCCTCCTTCGGATGCATGATGAACAGCCCGATCATGCCCATCATTTCCTGCATGCTCATGTGCGAGTGGTAGAAGAAGGTTCCCGCCTGGCGCAGCGTGAACTCGTACACGAACGTCTCTCCGGGATGGATCAGCGGCTGGCTGATGCCAGGCATGCCGTCCATTTCCACCGGGATCTCGAACCCGTGCCAGTGCATCGAGGTGGGCTCGGGCAAGCGGTTTTCCACCACGAGCCGCACGCGGTCGCCCTCGGTCACCTGGATGGTGGGACCGGGCACGCTGCCGTTGTAGCCCCACAGGTCCACCACTTTCCCGGGATAGATCTCACGCTTCACCACTTCGGCGACGAGATGGAAGACCTTCACACCGTTCTCGAGCTTCCACTCGAGCTGCGGCACGTCCGGCGTCTCGACCGGCAACGGCACGCCCGCGGCACGCCGCGACGGTGGCGTGCCCCACGGCTGCGCTTTCGAATCCTCACGTTGATGTTGCTGCCCGAATGCTTGGGCGGTGGCAGCGGCTCCGGCGCCCAGCGCCAGTGCCGCGCGCAGGAAATTGCGTCGGCTGTTCATATCCACGCTCCTTGGATCGCTGAAACTGAAAAGCAACTCAGAACCGCGGACGCTCACCGTCCACGGCTCGAGCGGCAAGAAAGGAGAAAAACCGGACTAGATGCGCAGAGGAATAGCGGTGGAAGAACCTTCGAGGTCAGGTGGACTGGCGGCGACCGCCACCCGTTGGGCGCTCGCCGCAGGAGTGGACTGGGGAATGGCTGCCGCCGCAAGGGCGGCCGAAACCGCGCGCGGCTCGGGCAGGCTGGTACCGCGGCGCTGCAGCCGCGCGTCCATCTGCGCCGCGCACTCCCCGGCGGACATGCCCGCGCACCTCGCCAGATCTGCCGACATCGTGTCGTGCTGATGGTCCATGCCGCCGTGATGCATCGCAGCGGGGGGCTGCGCCGCCCGTGCGCACCACGCCTGGCATGCGGCCGCGGTCGCCATCGTCCCGCTCAGCAGGACCATGGCCGCCGCGAAAACCGCCACCGTGGGAAGAGCCGCGCGACCAATCATTTGTTCCTCTGCTTCGTATCAGGGCACGGCTTTAGCCGTGCCGTTGGGCACGTACAAGGAGCGGCTTTAGCCGCTGCAGAAACCTTCACCCCTTCAGCTTCATCTCCAGTTCTTCCGGCAGCCGGCTGCGGATCTCTTCCGGCAGGCGCTCGTGTAGGCGGCGCGCGCCCAGCTTGGCCGCGTCCACCATCACCAGCGGCGCCGGCGTAGTAACGGCCACCGCCACCCACATGATGCCCGAGAAGGCGAAGCCCGCCAAGGCCGCGATCTCCAGCAGCATGGCATGCCGCGGCGAAAAATACCGGATGGCCCCGAAGGCCGCCAGGAACATCACCGCCGAGACCGTGGCCACCACGATCAGCCCCACGTCAATCATGCGGTGCAGCTTCTGACGCTTGCGGCAGCGCGCGCATTCGGCCAGGTGCTGCTCGTAGTCGCCGCGCATCTCCGCCGCCAGGCCGGAGATGTCATACCTCCAGCCTGCCAGGATCTCGCCGATCACCCGGTCCGTGCATTGGCTCATACGTCCACAGCCACGTCCACCACTGGTGTTGCTTCATTCCGAGCGCAGCGAGGAATCCCTGCCCCGGAATGAACCGCCTGGGCATAGGGGTGCTTCGCTTCGCTCAGCATGACAATCGGCTTCCGTGACACCGGCGTCGGCAAGTACCCATCGCTCCCAAGGGCGACAATCTCTACAACCGTATCGGCTCCATCGCCCGGTCCTGCTGCGCCAGCAGCACCCGGTTCAGCAACAGGTTACGACGGGGACCCAACGCCTGTTCCGCCGCCCCGCGGGCGATTTCCGGGTGGTTGTTCTGCTCCGAAAGATGCGCCAGCACCAGGAAGGCGGCGCTTCCATCATAGTCGCCGGCAAAGAATTCCGCGAGGGCGTCATTCGACAGGTGCCCCACCCGGCTCATCACCCGCTGCTTCACGCTCCAGGGATAGGGCCCCGTGCGCAGCATCTCCAGGTCGTGATTGGACTCCATCAGCAGCACGTCGCACCCCTTTAGATGCTGCCGGACGCTGGAAGGGACATATCCCAGATCGGTCACCAGCCCGACTTTTATACCTTCCATACGAAACGTGAAGCCCACTGGATCGGCGGCGTCATGGGGCGTGGTGAAGGCGGTGACGGCGATATCGCCGATGTGGAAGGTCGCGCCCGCCGGGAACGGCTCCCAGCGCTCCAGTTCCGTCTCTCCTCCGCGCGCGCGTTGCTCCCTCCGCCACGCCGAGCGCGTCATCTCGGTCATGAACACCGGCGCCTTGAGCTTCCGCGCCAGCACCTCCAGGCCCGCCACGTGGTCGCAGTGTTCGTGCGAGATCAGGATGGCGTCCAGCTTCTCCGGCTCTTCGCCTATGGAGCGCAGGCGCTTGCAGGTCTCGCGGCAGGAGAGGCCCGCGTCCACCAGGATAGTGGTCCGGGCGCTGGCCACCACCGCCGCATTCCCCCGGCTCCCGCTGGCCAGCACCGCGACCCGCACGCCCATGGGGCGAGGATAGCCGGAAACCTGCCATTGGTGGGAGTAATAAGTCGATTAAGGGTCGGCCGACCCCGGAACTGCGAGGCCGCGGACTCGACCTTTTTCTCTTCTCGAAGCCTGAAACCTGACACCTGAATTCAGCGCGGCTCGGCGTGATCGAGCGATAGATGTCCTTTGCGGGTACTCAAGAAGGTGAACCGTTGCCCGCCGGAATAGCAGGCAAGCGTAGGCCCTAGCGAGTTTGCATCGTAGGTAACTAGCTCCTCTCCACTCTGTGAATCCACAACCTTGACGATTTGCTCTTTCGTTGCATCGCTCCGGAACAGAATAGCCACCCGCCCCTTTGACAACTGCATGATGGACGGCATCATCCCGGGGTCTCCGGGATCCACGGCCAGCTTCCGAACCACCTCCCCCGCTGAAGACACTGCATAGATCACTGCTGGCACCGTCCGCCGCATCACGTAAACGTTGCCATCCTCACCTGTAACCGCCATTCCCATGGAGATTGCCCTATTGGTGCCCGGGATCAGTGGGTTTACAAAGTTACTGTCGCCTCGCTCCACTGCCTTCTGAATTTCCTGGTCGTCCTGGAACGTGAGTCGCTTGATCAGCTTCCCGCTGCTGTCGAAAATGCCCGTAAAGGGCTCGATGAGATTCGTTCCATCCTCTCTCTTCCCTTCATATTTGCGACCGGTAATCAGGAATTCTCCCGATGCAAATTCGGCGACTTGAGCCGGTATGATCAGAGGCTCGATCTTTGCCCTTCGCTTGTAGCTGCCATCCTTGTTGAACGTAAGCACGTACAAGTCTTCCGACCATGCAATCTGATGCAGCTCGCCTCTGGCGTTCACGGAAAAGTACATCGCCGTAAGTTCGCTCGCATCCCATTCGGTAACAGCTTCAAGCGAAAAGGTCGCCTGCCGATTCCCTTGGGTGTCGAATTTCTTGATGGGCGCGCGTCGCTCGCCCTCCTGATAAAAGCGAATGTAGATATTCCCGTCACCGTCACATTGAAGCGGGTCCATCATGATCCCCCCGAGTTGCGACTCGACCAGGCTGGTCTCCACGATCTCCAGCTTCAGTGGCGCAGCCTGAGAGGCAATTGGGACCACAGGCGAAACCGGTGACTGTGCTCTGGAGAGCAAGACTCCGGCCAAGCAAGAGACTCCCAGCAATCCAGCCATGTACCGCATACGACTCCACCTCAGCTCCCTACGCCGATTGGATCCGTGCCTCGTTGCCTCACGGCAACGGAGCTTGGCTTGAACGCGTCTTGCAGAAAGAGCATAGGCACTTCTACTACATCAAACCGTCCCTGGCAGCCAGGCGCATACACCACGACGGTTATCACAGGTTCTTCGAAGAGCAGTTTCCCCTGCGGTGGCCTGGGTCCTACGTTCCTCTCGCAGTCGCCGAACAGCCCATCAGATGAGTATTGAACGGAGTTGCAGCACAGCCCCCAAGCTTGATTGCCCCAGCAATAGCTCGAACCTCCGATTACACAGGTGCTTCGCGGGATCTGGTCCGAACATCCCGTGTCAGGATCGGCGCACCGTATCCACGTGTCCTCAACGGTGAAACAAGCGCCAAAACCTGATTTGCTGCCGAGCAGAACCAGGATCACCATAAACACGACACCCAATACGGAATTCATGTCGTGGCTCCTTGTGAAGCGTTGAACTGTTCTTGCACGTCCCCCACTTACCACGGCCACTGCCAAACGCCCTTTCGGGGCCGGACTTGTTCCGGAAACGGAACTCGCAGAAACCCGTGGCCTCCATCTCATTGATACTGTGAAACTTACGCCCATCCCCGCGAGGGGCCCTGTTCCTAGACTCACCAATTCTTGTTCCAAGACCAGAAATCGTCATCCGGAAAATATTTTTCTCTTGACAACATCTCCTAGTTTGCTATAATTACTGAGGATGTGATTGACAGGAGGTAATAACTCCTTTGTGCCCAAAGACCGGGGCCTTAACCCCTTTGGGCCCAAAGACTTCCCCGGAGCCCGTCCGGTAAGTCCTTTCCGGCCTGCTCGCCTATATCCTTCAGACCGCCTCATACAACCTCAAGCCGGTCAACTTCAGCCCCTGGTGGGAAACCGTGGTCCGTGAACTCCCCCGCCAGCCTCGCTCCAGGAGGCACAACTCCGAAGATCATGCTGGCCCCGAAAACGAAGCGATCGAAACTCCAGAAGGGCAACCCCAAGATCCTTCGCTCGGGTTTCCCACGCTGGAGAAAAGCGCTTGGGACCCCTCCCTCGCTCAGGATGACGGCCAAGGAGGAGGAATGAGAACTGAGAACTGAGAACTGAGAACTGAGAACTGACAACTGAGAACTGACAACTGAGAACTGACCACTGCCTCTCAGTACTTGTAAAACCCCTGCCCCGTCTTCCGGCCCAGACGTCCGGCGTGGACCATCTTGATGAGCAGCGGGCAGGGACGGTACTTGGGGTCGCCGAGGCCTTCCTGCAGGACGCGCATGATGTCCAGGCAGACGTCCAAGCCGATGAAGTCGGCCAGTTCGAGCGGACCCATGGGATGGGCCATGCCCAGGCGGAAGACTTCGTCCACGGCGGCGGGCGTGGCCACGCCTTCCATCACCGCGTACATGGCTTCGTTCAATAGCGGCATCAACACGCGGTTGGAGACGAAGCCGGGAGCATCGTTCACTTCCACCGGCGTCTTCTCCAGCTTCTCGGCCAGCGCCTTGACGGTCTGAAAGGTTTCATCCGACGTGGCCAGGCCGCGGATGACCTCCACCAGCTTCATCACCGGTACGGGGTTAAAAAAGTGCATGCCGATGACCCGGTCGGGACGCTGGGTCAGGGCCGCCAGGCGCGTGATGGAGATGGACGAAGTGTTCGAGGCGAGGATGACCTCAGGCCGGCAGACCTGATCGAGTTCGCGGAAGAGATCGGCCTTGATCTCGAGTTTCTCGGTAGCGGCCTCCACCACAAAGTCGCAACCGGCAAGCACGGCGCGCTCGACGGTGGGCTCGATGCGGCTCAGCGCGGCCTTGCTTTCGTCGGCACTGAGCTTGTTCTTGGCGACTTCGCGGTCGAGGTTCCTAGCGATGGTCTCGAGCGCGCGGTCGAGGAAGCGGCGCTCCACGTCGCACAGCAGGACGCTATAGCCGTGGCGCGCGAACACGTGCGCGATGCCGTTGCCCATGGTCCCGGCGCCGATGACGCCGACAGTGTGAATAGCCATGATTGCCTCTCGTGGAAGCTCAGGAGTGTATCAAAAGCACTCACCGCTGAGAGCGCCGAGAGCGCCCAGGAAGGCAAGGTCAAGAATCAAAGGAAGAAAGAGGAATTTGCAGTAACAGCGTTTCACCGCCGAGAACGCGGAGAACGCAGAGATTACGAGAGTGATTCGTAGCAGGGCACGACGTCAGCCGTGCCGTCACATCTCGCATGGCACGGGCTTGAGCCGCTGATTGGCAGCCTGCAGTCGCTGTCAGCAGCAAGTGAGGAAACGTAGAGCCCATGGCGGGAAGCGCAAAGCAGCCGAAGAGACGATGCAATGCAACCCGAGTTTCTCGGCGCTCTCTGCGCTCTCGGCGGTGAAATGCGGTTACTGCAGGTCGAAGCTCATTTTCACGCCCTTGACCTCGATCATGGAGCCCTCGGTCAGCTCGGTGGGGCCGACGATGTGGGCGCCGTTGACGGTGACGTGGATGGAGCGTTCGGCGGGCGCGATGATGTACTTGTTGTCGCGCTTGGTGATGGTGGCCGCGACGTTGGGCGCGAACCAGCCTTTCAGGCGCACCGTGGCCATGTCGCTCTTGCCGATGACGGTGAGCTTGCTGGAGAGGATGTACTGCGACTGGTCGGTCTTGCCCGCCAGGATGGTGAGCGTGGCAGTGCGCTCGCGCGGCGGAGGAGCCGCCGGCGGCATGGTGGCCGTCTTGTGGCCCGGGGGAGTGGGAGCGGCGGCGGGCGGCGGCGCGCCCGGCGCCTTGCCGGCCAGGGCCGCAGCCATCATCTCCTTGGCTTTCTTGGTATCGAGGACGACCGTGGCCTCGAGCTTGGGCAGAGGCGGAATGGCCTGCACGGTATCGGCGGCGGTCTCATCCTCGTGCCACGTGTCCTTGAACTGGATGGTGTGCTTGCCGATCAGCACCTCGTCGCCGTCGTTGAGCGAGGCTTTGGTGATGCGCTGCTTGTTGACGAAGGTGCCGTTGAGGCTTTCGTTGTCCTCGACGACGTAATGATCGTCTTCCCAGTAGATCTTGGCATGGTGGCCGCTGACGGCGAGGTTATCCACCTGGATGAGGTTATCGGGCAGGCGGCCGATGGTGGCCGTGCCGCCCTGGGCCAGCGTGAACTCTTTCAGGGTGGCGCCTTCGAACATCAGATAGAGTTTTGCCATTTGTGGCCTCCTCCGAACCAGCGGCGATACCAGGGTTCCTTGATGATCTTGATGAGTACGCAGGTGATGTTGTCGTCGCCGCCGGCTTCCTTGGCGGCCTGGATCAGGCGGTCGCAGCCCTGCTGCAGCGAGGACGAGGACTGGATAATTTCCAGCAGACGCGGCTCCTTGATGTACTTGGTAAGCCCGTCGGTGGTGAGCAGCAGGATGTCGCCGGGCTGCGCCACCAGGTCCTCGAGGTCGGGCTCGACGGTGGCATCGGCCCCGAGGGCGCGGAAGATGATGTTCTGGATGTCGGAGCGGTCGGCCTCTTCCTGGCTGATGAGGCCGCGGCGAACCTGCTCCGCCACCAGGGAATGGTCCTCGGTCAATTGCTCGATCTGCCCGTGGCGGATGCGGTAGATGCGGCTGTCGCCCACGTGCGCAATGGAGAGGAAATTGCCTTTCAGCATGGCCGCTACGATGGTGGAGCCCATGCCGTGATGGGAAGCGTCGGAGGATGCCGCCTGGTAGATGACGTCGTTAGCCAGCTGGATGGCACTGGCCAGAGCGTTGGCCATCTGCGAAAGGTCCTCGTAGGTGCGGCCGTGGGAGGGATAGTTGCCGTTGGCGGCCGCCTTGCGGAAGTATTCCATCACCGTGTCGACGCCCATCTTGCTGGCGACCTCGCCGGCGGCCATGCCGCCCATGCCGTCACAGACCAGGAAGATGCCGTAGCGGGTGTCGTAGCCGAAGTTGTCCTCGTTGTTGGTGCGCACGCAGCCAACATCGCTCTTGCCGACGACTTCGACCGAAACATTCATGGAATGGGACGACTGCCGCGCAATCCTACCCCAACTTCGCCTCTCTGCGCGCTCTGCGCAGGCCTGCCCTCTCGCGTGCAAGCGTGCGAAGGCCAGCCCTTCCGGGGAACTTCCCGGGAGATGTTGGGCGGATTGTATCGGGTGTGCAGAGACGAAACAAGAGCGTTGTTTACCGAAGCGTTATCAGAGCAAGGACTTGCGGACGCGGCAGATATGGGAAAGGTTGCCCGACTGTGGCTTTTTGGCCACAGTCAGCAAGGCGGAGTAGGGGCAGCGGCGATCTCCGGTCAGGGCATCTCACTTAGAGTGGGCGCAGAAAGTGCCCGCACGAAGGGCAAATCTTACCTGCGTCCCGGAGGTGAACATGGTGGTCAAGACGAAAGCGGCAATCCTCGCGCTTGCAATCGTGCTGGCACTGGCGGGCACGACGCTGGCGCACGACCCGCCCGGCCGCCAACCGTATCAGGCCCAGCAGTACGGGTACGATCGCGGCTACCACGACGGCTTCCGCCACGGCGTGGCGGACCGCAGTGACGGCGCAAGCTACGACTACCGCGACGCCAACTTCCAACAGGCCGACCGGGGCTACGCAAGCTGGATGGGCCCCCTCGGACAGTTCCGCCAGGGCTACCGCGACGGCTATCGGGTGGGCTATGACGACGCCTTTTTCGGACGCTCCGCAAGCGTGACCAGCACTTATGACG
Organism: Terriglobales bacterium; assembly: GCA_035573675.1. Classification (NCBI taxonomy): domain Bacteria; kingdom Pseudomonadati; phylum Acidobacteriota; class Terriglobia; order Terriglobales; species Terriglobales bacterium. The sequence goes on along the minus strand of DATMAB010000017.1, from coordinate 69,224 downwards.
ACGCCGTCATCGTACGGACGCCCGCATCGGGAGACGTAGCGTATGCCAACGGCTTCCGGGATGGCGTGATCGCGGGCCGCGATGAGGTGCAGGAAGGCAAGAGCTACAGCCCGTATAACAATAGCTGGTACCGCGATGCGGATCGCGGCTATTACGGCGATTACGGCAGCCGCGATACCTACCGGCACATGTACCGGCAAGGCTACCTGGAGGGCTATCGACAGGGCTACTCCAGCCACTAGCGCTGAGCAGCGTCCGAAGTGGACGGGCCGCCTCCACGGCGGCCCCTCACTTTCCCCGGCAGTCTGCCGGGAACGGCGCTATTGCTTGCCGGCTACCTGCAGCCGGATGAGGGCGCGCTTGAGGGCGACCTCAGCGCGGCGGAAGTCGACATCAGGATCAGTGCGGCGAAGATGCTGCTCGGCCTTCTCAACGGCCCGGCGGGCGCGCTCCACATCGATCTCCTCGGCGCGCTCGGCGGTTTCCGCCAGGATGATGACGCGGTCGGGCAACACCTCGGCGAAGCCCCAGGCCACGGCCAGGTAGCGGGTCTTCTGGCCGTGCCGGTAGCTGATCTCGCCGACCTCCAGTTCGGTGATCAGGGGAGCGTGGCCGGGCAGGATGCCCAGGTAGCCGTTGCGACCGGGAATCTGCATCTCTTCGGCGCGGTCGTCGACGACCTGGCGATCGGGAGTGACGATCTCGAGTTTGAAAGTGGCAGACACGACCTAGTTCTCAGTTCTCGGTTCTCAGTTCTCAGTGACTACGCTGCCGCCTGTTGTTTGAGCTTTTCGGCGTGTTCGAGGACCTCCTCGATGCCGCCTTTCATGAAGAAAGCCTGCTCGGGGATGTCGTCGTACTTGCCTTCGATGATGCCGCGGAAGCCCTTCACGGTGTCGGCGATCTTGACGTAACGGCCGGGCACGTTCAGGAACTGCTCGGCGACGTGGAAGGGCTGCGACAGGAACTTCTGGATCTTGCGGGCGCGAGCGACGGTGAGCTTGTCGTCTTCGCTCAACTCGTCGATGCCCAGGATGGCGATGATGTCCTGCAGGTCCTTGTAGCGCTGCAGGATCTTCTTCACGCCCTGGGCGACGTCATAATGCTCCTGGCCGACGATGCGCGGGTCGAGAATGCGCGATGTGGAGGCCAGCGGATCCACGGCGGGGTAGATGCCGATTTCGACGATCTGGCGGGAAAGCACGGTGGTGGCGTCGAGATGGGCGAAGGTGGTCGCCGGGGCGGGATCGGTGAGGTCGTCCGCCGGCACGTAAATCGCCTGGACGGAGGTGACCGAACCCTTCTTGGTGGAGGTAATGCGTTCCTGAAGCTCGCCCATTTCGGTGGCGAGGTTGGGCTGGTAGCCGACGGCGGAAGGCATGCGGCCGAGGAGCGTGGAGACCTCGGAGCCCGCCTGGGTGAAGCGGAAGATGTTGTCAATGAACAGCAGGGTGTCCGCGCCTTCGACGTCGCGGAAGTATTCGGCGACGGTCAGGCCGGTGAGGGCGACGCGCAGGCGCGCGCCGGGCGGCTCGGTCATCTGGCCGTAGATGAGCGCGGCCTTGGAGTTGGCCGGGTCGCCGGGCTTGATGACGCCGGACTCGGACATCTCCAGCCACAGGTCATTGCCCTCGCGGGTGCGCTCGCCCACGCCGGCAAAGACGGAGAAGCCGCCGTGCTGCTTGGCGACGTTGTTGATGAGTTCCATGATGATCACGGTCTTGCCCACGCCCGCGCCGCCGAATAAACCGATCTTGCCGCCTTTGAGGAAGGGCTGGACGAGGTCGATGACCTTGACCCCGGTCTCAAACATCTCCGCGGTGGTGGCCTGCTCCTCGAAGCTGGGCGCAGGGCGGTGGATGGGGTGACGCTCCTTGGCAGTGATGGGCCCCAGGTTGTCCACAGGCTCACCAATGACGTTCATGACGCGGCCCAGCGTGCCTTCGCCCACGGGCACGGTGATGGGCCCGCCCAAGTCGATGGCTTTCATGCCCCGCACCATGCCATCGGTGGGCTGCATGGCTACACAACGCACGCGGCCCTCGCCCAGGTGCTGCTGCACTTCGAGAGTGACGTTGATGGGCACGGGGACATCGAAGCCGTCGCTGACCACGCGGACGGCCTGATAGATGGGAGGCAGATGGGCCTCGGCGAACTGCACGTCGACGGCGGGGCCGGCGACTTGGATGACGCGACCGACGTTTTCCATAATCAGTTCTCAGTTCTCGGTTCTCAGTTCAAAAACCGCTCTTGGCTATTGGCCTTTGGCTCTTGGCTGGAGCTTCTAGCCCCTAGCTGCTAGCTGCTAGCTCCCAGCTTCTAGCTTCGTAACCTCAACTGCAGATCCCAGGCAACTTCGCAAGCCCAGGGCGACTACGACAATCCCCAGATGACTACAAAGCTGCAGCTCCGGAAACGATCTCGATGATCTCCTTGGTGATACGGGCCTGGCGGGCGCGGTTCATGGCCAGGGTCAGGTCGTCGATCATCTCCGAAGCGTTGTTGGTGGCCGAGTCCATGGCGGTCATGCGGGCGGCATGCTCCGCGGCCACCGACTCCAGCAGGGCGTGAAAAATCTGCACGCTGACGTAGCGCGGCAGCAGGCTGTGGAAGAGCTCCAGCGCCGGCTGCTCGTAGATGTAGTCCACGCCGGCGACGAAGGCGGCGGCGCGGCGGTCGATTTCGGCTGTATCGGCGGCGTGAACGCTGACGCCGGCGGCGCGCGCCGCCTCGACCAGGCGCTTCTTCTGCTCGTCGGTCATCTCCTCGGCCATACGGATATCGGCGGCGCCGATCTCCTCGATGGGCAGGATCTCATCCACCACGAGGCGCTGCGAGACGACCGACTTGAACTCGTTGTAAACCAGATACACGGCATCGGCCTGGCCGCGGGTGTAGGCGGCGATGACCTCTTCGGCCAGATCGCGGGCGTGAGTGAACTCCAGGCGGCTGAAGATGTTGGTGTGTTCGCCGACCACCTGAATCCTTGCGGCGCGAGCAGGAGGCTCGGCTTCGGGATGCTGCATGCCGGCGGCGACCCGAAGCTGCAGCTCGCCGGCGGGATAGCGGCGGCGCAGGAAGTCGCGCCCCTTGCGACCCACGGCGATGATGTCCACATTCTTGTCCGGCTTGGATTCGAGGAAGCGCTGCGCGGCCTTGAGGATATTGGTGTTGAACGCGCCGGCCAAGCCCTTGTCGCCGGTGACCACGACCAGCAGGATGTCCTTTTCTTCGCGGCGGGCGAGCAGGGGATGGCGGGCTTCGCCGGTCTCCGGGTCGTAGATCTCGGCGCGGGTGACCAGCGACTGCAGCACGCTGGTGAGCATGCGGGCGTAAGGCCGCGCGGAAAGGGCGCGGTCCTGGGCGCGGCGCAGCTTGGCCGCCGAGACCATCTTCATGGCCTTGGTGATCTGCCGCGTGTTGCGCACGCTGCGGATACGGCGGCGAATGTCCAGGACGTTTGCCATTGCTCAGTTGCCAGTTGCCGGTGCCGGTTAGTTCTCCGTTCTCGGTTCTCAGTTCTCAGAGATCAGCTCGCGCCGGCGAGCTGGCGGTCTTTCACGAACTTATCCCTGAAATCACTGACAATCTTGTTCAACTCGCCGCGGAGGGCGTCGTCGAGCGCCTTCTTCTCCGCGATCTTCTTGAGGACATCGGGATACATCGAATCCACGTACTTGAAGAGCTCGGCCTCGAATTCGCGCACCTGCTCGACGGGCAGAGTGTCGAGGAAGCCGCTTGTGCCGGCGAAAATCTCCACGATCTGCTTGGGGACGGAGAGGGGCGCGTACTGGTCCTGCTTGAGAGCTTCGGTGAGGCGGCGGCCGCGGTTGAGCTGCGCCTGGGTGGCCTTATCGAGGTCGGAGCCGAACTGCGCGAAGGCGGCCAGCTCGCGGAACTGGGCCAGTTCCAGGCGCAGAGTGCCGGCCACCTGGCGCATGGCCTTGATCTGGGCGTTGCCGCCCACGCGGCTCACCGAAAGGCCGACGTTGACCGCGGGGCGGACGCCGCTGTTGAACAGGTCGGTCTCCAAGTAGATCTGGCCGTCGGTGATGGAGATGACGTTGGTGGGAATGTAGGCGGAGACGTCGCCGGCCTGGGTCTCAATGATGGGCAGGGCGGTGAGCGAACCGCCGCCGAGCTTGTCGTTGAGCTTGGCCGCGCGCTCCAGCAGGCGGGAGTGCAGATAGAAAACGTCGCCGGGGTAAGCTTCGCGGCCCGGCGGACGGCGCAGCAGGAGCGAGATCTCACGGTAGGCTGCGGCGTGCTTGGAGAGATCGTCGTAGATGCACAGGGCGTGGCGGCCGGTGTCGCGGAAATACTCGCCCATGGCGCAGGCGGCGTAGGGCGCGATGTATTGCATGGGCGCGGGCTCCGACGCCGAAGCGGCCACGACGATGGTGTACTCCATGGCGCCGTAGTCTTCCAGAATCTTCACCACCTGGGCGATGGAGCTGCGCTTCTGGCCGATGGCGCAGTAGATGCAGATAAGGTTCTTGCCCTTGTTGTGGATGATGGTATCGATGGCGACGGCGGTCTTACCGGTCTGGCGGTCGCCGATAATGAGCTCGCGCTGGCCGCGACCGATGGGAATCATGCTGTCGATGGCCTTGAGCCCGGTCTCCATGGGCTCGCGCACCGGCTGGCGGTCCACGACGCCGGGCGCCAGGCGCTCGAGCGGGATGTACTTATCGGTGGTGATGGGGCCCTTGTCGTCGATGGCCTGGCCGAGCGCGTTGACGACGCGGCCGATCATGACTTCGCCCACGGGGACGCTCATGATGCGGCGGGTGCGCTTGACCTGGTCGCCTTCCTTGAGTTCGGTGTACTCGCCCAGGAGCACGCAGCCGACCTGGTCTTCCTCCAGGTTCATGGCGATGCCGGAAACGCCGTGGGGAAAGGCGAGCATTTCGCCGGCCATGACCTTGTCGAGGCCGTGGATGCGGGCGATGCCGTCGCCGAGCGAGATGATGGTGCCCACCTCGTCGACCGAGACGCGGGACTCGTAGTTCTCGATCTGCTCGCGGATGATCTGCGTGATTTCGTCAGCTTTGATCTGTGCCATGGGGTCAGTTGTCAGTTAGTTCTCAGTTCTCGGTTCTCAGTTCTCAGTCAGGTGCCGGCGAGTTGCTCTTTGAGGCGCTGGAGCTGGCCGCGCACGGTACCGTCATAGACGGTAGAGCCGATGCGGATGACCGCGCCGCCCAGCACCTGCGGATCCTGGCGGTAGCGCGGGCGGATCTTTTTGCCGGTGAGCTTCTCCAGGCGCGCAGTGAGATCACGTTTTTCGTCTTCTGCGAGCTCGCGGGCGGAGGTGATCTCCGCCTCGGCGAAGCCCAGGCGCGAATCCAGCTCGAGCGCGAACTGGCGGGCGATCTCCGGCAGCGCCGCGATGCGGCGGTGATCCATCACCACGGCGGCGAAATTGCGCAAGTAGCGGGAGACGCCGAGACGGGCCACAATGGCGTCGAGCACGGCCAGCTTCTGGCGCGCGGGCACGGAGGGATTCTCCAGCACGGTGCGCAGTTCGTGGTGCTGGGCGATGACTTCGGCCAGCGCGTTGAGCTCGGCGACGGTGCGGGCGGGATCGAGATGCTTCTCGATCGCCAGGTCGGCGAGGGCGCGAGCGTAGCGGCTGACGACGGCGGCCATCGGCTACCTCCCGTCCCGGGAAAGCTGTTCCAGGAAGCTGCGCACCATCTGCTGGTCCGCCTGCTCGCTGACCTGGATGCGTTTTTCCGCGAGAGACACCGCAAGCTCGGCCGCGTAAGCCTTCAGGTCCTTGCGCGCCAGGCGGGCAGCGGCGCTGATCTCTTCCTCGGCAGCGCGCAGGATGGCGGCCTTGTCTTCTTCGGCGGCGGCGCGCAGGCGGGCCTCCTCGGCGGCGACGTCGGCTTCCGCAGCGGAGCGCAGATCGGCGATCTCGGTGCTGATGCGGGCGAGGCGGGCTTCGATATCGGCCAGACGTTTTTGCGCTTCCTCGCTGGCCTTGCGCGCCTCGTCGATGGACTGGCGGATGGCGACGTTGCGGTCTGCGAAGGCTTTGCCGATGACCGGCCGGAGCACGACCCACAACACCACCACGACCGCCACGAAATTCAGGATGACGCTGACCCAGTAGGCGCTCTCGACGCTCATCCCGGTCCATTCGGCGATCTTCCTGACCGAGGGCGAATACTTGAATTCTGCGTGCGCGTCGCCCTCGTGCTCGCCGGCGGCCTGACTGCTGTCGGAGGCTTCGTGGCCGGGTTGTGCGGCGGGCTGGTGTTCCTGGGCGAACGCGGCCGCGGCCAGGACCAGACCGGCGAACAGCACCGCGAGAAGAGCGAGGCGGGCGGTCATGCCTGCCTTTCTGCAGCCACGGCGGCGGGCCGGAGGATGGTCTGGATAATCTGATCGGCGAGGCGCTCGGATTCGGCCTCGAGGGTGCGGCGGGCGCTGACGGCTTCCGATTCCAGCGTCATGCGGGCCTGGTGGACCAGGTCTTCGGCGCGGGCGCGGGCCTCGGCGATGGCGGCGGCGCGGGCCTCCAGCGACTTCTTGCGGCGTTCTTCCGCCGCCTTGAAGATGGCCAAACGGGCGTCGCGAATCTTCTGCTCGTACTCGGCGGTGCGGGCGTCGGCCCGGGCGATATCAGCGCGCGCCTTCTCGATGGCGCCCTCGCCGCGGGCGTGGCGCTCCTCCAGCACGCGGGTGAGCGGGCGGTGCACCAGGGTCAGGTAGGAGAGGAAAACAATCAGGAACAGGACCACCGTGGGGATGGCCGCGAGCAGTAATCCGCCCACTTGCTTGAGGGTTTCTTCCATGCCTGAAGCTTACGAACAGGAGGTTCGGAGCGCGCCCAACCTTACAAACTAACATCCGGCACAGGGAACGGTCAACGCAACGAAAAACCGCCCGTCTGAAGGGGCACGACTGACGCCGCACCCGCGGAAGCCTGTTCCGCGAAGGGTTTTCCGGGCCAAACAATCCTTGACTTTGGGGCGGACAGGGTTAACATAAAAGCATCACCTCCGATCCGTTTCAGGATCGAATGGGCCTGTAGCCAAGGAATTGTCACCGCTTCTTGGCCGCGGGCCCATTTAACTGCAGTGGCCAGTAGCTAGCGGTCAGTCTGACTTCCAGGGCTAAAGCCCAGGGTGCGCGGCGCTTGGCGCGGGGCTGAAGCTCCGCTCTCCCACCGTAAAGTCCGGTGTTAATCAACGACGTACGGGCGGAGTTTGCGCAAGAGGGAGGCTGGTGCCTGGGCGTCGAGTTCGACGAAGCCGTCGCGGTAGCGGCGGGCGAAGACGCGGGCGCGGGCTTCCACCATGGCCAGCGCCTTGCCTTCGGCCTGCGGCATGCGCAGGTGGACGCGGCTGAGCGGGTCTTCCTCGAGCCTCTGGTCGATGCGGTCGAGCAGCGTCGAGATGCCGATGCCGCGGGCGGCGGAGATGTGCACGGTACGTTCGTCGTCGCGCCGGGCGTCCCGGTCGGCGGGCGGGAGCAGGTCGATCTTGTTGACCACGCGCAAGCGGGGCTTGGAGGCCGCGCCCAGCTCGCCCAGCACTTTTTCGACCTGGGCTTCGTGGTCGGCGGCCACCGGACTGGTGACGTCCATGACGTGCAGCAGCAGTGCGGCGCGCTCCACTTCCTCGAGCGTGGCGCGGAAGGAGGTTACCAGCGTGTGGGGCAGATTGCGGATGAAACCGACCGTGTCGGAAAGCAGGATCCTGCGCCGCGAAGGGAGCGTGACGGCGCGCAGGGTGGGATCGACGGTGGCGAACAGGCGCGGAGATTCCTCAACGCCGGCTCGGGTGAGAGCGTTGAACAGCGTGGACTTGCCGGCGTTGGTGTAGCCCACCAGCGCGACGGTCGCGACCGGGACGGATTCGCGGCGCTGGCGCTGCTGTGCGCGGGTGCGCCGCACTTTTTCGAGCTGCTGCTGGATGTGACGGATGCGGCGGTAGATGCGGCGGCGGTCGGTTTCGAGCTGCGTTTCGCCCGGGCCACGGGTGCCGATGCCGCCGGCAAGCTGCGACATCTCCACGCCGCGGCCGGTGAGGCGGGGTAGCAGGTACTCGAGCTGGGCCAGTTCCACCTGGAGCTGGCCTTCGCGCGTGCGGGCGTGGCGGGCAAAGATATCGAGGATGAGCTGGGTGCGGTCGACCACGCGCGTGCCCACAGCCTGCTCGATGTTGCGCTGCTGCGACGGTGAGAGGTCGTGGTCGAAGATGAGCAGGTCAGCGCCGCTGGAGGCGAGGGCGCCGGAAATTTCCTGGAGCTTGCCGCGGCCCACGAGAGTCGCCGGGTCGGGGCGGTCGCGGCGCTGCAGGAACTCGCCCACCACCTGCGCGCCGGCGCTGGTGGCCAGCTCGCGCAACTCGGCGAGGGATTCCTCCACCGAGACGGCGGGAACGGCGGCCTCACTCTCCGGTCCGCGCGCGGAAGCGGCAGCACGCCGCGCCTGGTCAGGGATGGAACCGGGCCGAGTCCGGCGCGGTCCCCATTCCAAGCCAGCCAGAAAAGCGCGCTCGGGAGTCTGCGTGAAACCGCGCCGGCGGCGCGCCTGCTCGGCTGCGGTGACGAGGTGAGAGCCGGAGTCGCGTGAGCTTCCGCGAATATCAGGCCTCCGGAGAGTCGGCGGAGGGAGGCTCGGGAGCGGCAGCGTGGGCCGCCGCGCTCCTCTCAGCGCCGTGACCGGGGCGCGGCAGCACCACGGTCGAGATGGCGTGCTTGAAGATGAGCTGCTCCTGGTGGTTCGATTCCAGGATGACCGAATACTTGTCGAAGGAGCGGATGCGGCCGGTGAGCTTCACGCCGCTGACCAGGTAGATGGTCACCACGGACTTGTCCCGGCGCGCGTTGTTCAGGAACGCGTCCTGGATGTTCTGGGCCGGCTTGGGATCCGCAGGCAACATGGTCCCGCCCTGAGGGCCTTCTGCGCACACGCGAGCGCGTTCAGCGGTCCTGTCAATTCCTACCATACGGTTCTGCGCGGGGATTTTCAACACCCCGAGCGGGTGCGCTTGTGGCTATCCACTTTTGTGATCTGAGCTTTCCGCTTCCCCAATGGCAAAGTTTTTGTATACTCGTCCGCTGACTGCAGCAGTCGAACTATTCGCAAGGAGCCAACCATGGACTTCCTGAGTTCTGTGTTGCCCGCTCTCTTCCAGGTGAAGATCCTGCCCCCGGGAGACGGGCCGCTGTATGAAGTGACGCTGCGCTGGATCCACTTTCTGGCCGGAATCACATGGATCGGGCTGCTGTACTTCTTCAACCTGGTGAATGTGCCCTTCCAGAAAGAGCTGGAGGCCGGCTACAAGGGCAAGGTGGTGCTGGCCCTGATGCCGCGGGCGCTGTGGTGGTTCCGCTGGGGCGCCATGATGACGGTGCTGGCCGGCTTCATGTACTGGATGATCATCGTGGCCGCCGACGCCCGCAACGCCGCCGTGCATGGGCTGAGCGCGAGCTCGATGAACTCGGTGCTGAACTTCCTGGGCATCTGGATCGGGACCTGGGTGCTGGTGATGCTGCTGGTGACGCACGGCAAAGGCGCGCTCAACAAGGGCCCGTTCCTGGCGGTTTTCGTAGCAGCGCTGATCTTCGGCGCCACCATGATCTACCTGAAGCTGAACGCCCACGGCTGGGAGAGCAGCCGCATGCTCTCCATCGGCGTGGGGGGCGGCTACGGGTTCATCATGCTGTTCAACGTGTGGGGCATCATCTGGCGCAACCAGAAGAAGATCCTGGCCTGGACGCGGGCAAACGTCACTGACGGCACGCCAGTGCCGGAACAGTCGGCCAAGCTGGCGCGGGCGGCGTTTTTGGCCTCGCGCACCAATGCCTGGCTCTCCGTTCCTATGTTGTTCTTCATGGCTTCAGCCAGCCACTACACGTTCCTGGTGCAGTAGCGCCCTGTTCGGTCGCAGAAGAGAAGCCCCGCTCGCAGCGGGGCTTTTTTTTAGCACGTTTGGCTTTTGGCTTGTCCCTCAGCGGCCAAAGCCGCTGCCAATGCAGCCTGTGACGGAGCGGTCGCTGCGCGAGTCGGGCCTGAAGGCCCGACCTACCGAGCCGCGCCCTGATACGAACCACCCCTATGTTGCCCTGTGACGCTCTCGCCGGCCGCAGGGGGTTCGCCAAAGGCCCAGAGCCAACGGCCAGGGGCGGCTTTCAAAAAAATTCAGGCCGGCCTTGCGGCCGGCCTGAAGAAAGTCGGCGTCGCCGACGTTTCGGTTAGAAGATGAGCTTCAGACCGAAGGTCATGCGACGACGGTTGCTGGAGTTGAAGGCCACGTTCATCCACGAACCCGGGGTACCTCCACAGTACGCAGTGGCGCTCTGCGCGCCTCCGCTGAGCGGGCAGTCGTCAATGATCGGGTCGGGAACACCACGGAACATGCGGTTGAGCAGGTTGGTGGCTTCCGCACGGAACTGGAGCGTGAAGCGCTCGTTGATCTTGGTGTTCTTGAAGATACCGAGATCCACGTTGTTCACGGTCTCTCCGCGCAGAGTATTGCGGCCGACGCCCTGGTATGGACCACCGCCGCTGGTGAAGGAGAAGTTGTCATCGTTGATGATCCAGTGGACATCGCTGGGCGAGACGAACGGGCAGCCCGCGGTTCCCGTTCCCGTCGTGGCGCCAAAGGGGTCATCGCAATCAAACAGGTTGATGAGGTTCCCGGAGCCGAACGGGTCGAGCAATCCCACCGAGTCGAGCGGGGCGCTCGAGTTGGAGAGTACCGGTCGGCAGTTGTCCACGAACCCGAAGAACTGCGCGTAGAACGCCGAGTCGCAGTAGCCCGTGTTCCAAAAGACGTGCAGCGGGTTGAACGGCTGGCCGCTGCGGTAGCGGTGGATGCCGTTGATCTGCCAGCCGCCCAGCAACCGTCCCACGAAACCCTGCTGGTTCTTGAACATGGGGAGGTCGTAGATCCAGTATACGGAGAAGGCGTGCGGGAAGGAGATACCGCTGACCCCACGCTCGCCCTGATTGATGTCGAACGGGTTCTGCGCCAGGGCGTTGCTGTTGCCGCCAGCAAACGTGGCGAAAATCTCGCTGACGTTGTCAATCGTGCGGCTGAAGGTGTAGCTGACGCCTGCGGTCAAGCCGTGCCAGTTCTGCACGTCCAGCCGAGACTGCAAGCCGTGGTAAATGGACCAAGCGGTGTTGGTCCGCCGACGGAGCAGGCGCTTCTCGCAATTGGGCCGGAACTGAGCAAAGCCCGGCATGGTGGGATCCGAACAGGGAGCGACGCCCGACGGAACCAAGTCGGGGAAGTCGGCCAGCAGAGCATCCAGCCGCGGATTGGCGTTGATGGTCTGGAACAGGCCCACGGCGTGGTTGCCCACGTAGCGAACCTCAAAGCCGATTTTCGAGGTGACCTCCCGCTGCAAGCCCAGCGACCACTGCTGCACATAGGGATTGTGGAAGTTGGGCGAGACGTCGGTCTGGGCGCGAATCCCTGGATCGACACCGAGCGGCAGGAAGGGCAGTTTCGCGGCGCGGAGTTCGGCTCCGTTATAAGCCGTGCCGGCCGGAATGGGACGGTTGGCCGCCGCGATGGCCCCCAGGTTTACGACCGGGGCGGCGGTGGCCGAGTTGGCGAAGATGTTGTAGAAGGCCGGGTCATAGGCGACGCGATAGCCGCCGCGGATGACCGTCTTGTCCTTGCCGAAGAAGCCCTCCCAGAAGCGGGGGGTCCAGGCAAAACCAATGTTCGGCCCGAAGTTGTTGGTATCGGCGGGAATGAGCGGGAACGTGGTCCGGCTCAACGGCAGGGTCGTATCCCAGAACGCCGTGGAGGGATCGGACTCGCGAGCCACGGTCAGGTCATGCAACAGGTTGACCGCCTGCTGGGTGTACTCCCAGCGCAGACCGAGCTGCAAGGTCAGGTTGTCCTTGATCCTCCAGTCATCCTGGAAGTAGAGAGCGGCATCCTGTTCCTTGAAGTTGAAGAGCACCGGGCCATCGGCCAGTGTCAGCGCCGAAGCGATGTTGCGAACGAAGTTGTTGAAACTGGTGAAGCTGTAGGAGCCATTCACCGAGGGGAGGAAGTTGTTCGGCGAGCGCTGGCGAGCATATTCACCACCAAACTTGAGGGTGTGCTTGCCAATCACCCAACTGGCATTGTCCTGCCACTGCGAGTTATTGACCAAACGGTCCTGGGGCAGGTTAGTGGCATGTCCCATCGAGGGACGGCCCGTGATAGCCACGCTGAACGGGCACTGGTTGATGGTTTCGACCGTGCAGTTCGGATCGGAACCTCCGGTGAAGCCGAAGAAGGCGCGGCTGTAGCTGAAGCGGAACTGGTTGACGAAGGTGTTGGTCCAGTTGCGCACCCAGTCCACGCCGATCTGCTGTGTGCGACCCGGTCCAGCTACCCAGTAGCCAGCCGCCGAACGACCACCGGAGGCGGCGAAATCAAAGAACAGGTCCTGGAACAGGTAGCGGGCAAAGAAGCGGTCCTTTGAGGTTACCTGGATATCCGCGCGGCCCGAGGCCTCCCAATCGTTGAAGCCGTTCGGCACCGTGCGAGTGATGGTACCGAACTCAACGGGAACCGTGGTGACACCGTCACTAACGCTCACGGTGGTCAGGTTCCCAGCGGTTGGGTTACCAGCGGAGATGGTCCACGGCCCCCGGGTAAGCAAGTAACCGATTCCTGGATGGCTGGGACAGCTCGGGGTGACGCCCGCACAGAACGCGGTTGCCAAGGTTGCGTTACCGGCCGGCGTGGGCAGTCCCGTACTGGTGCTGGAGGTGAAGTTCTCCCGCTGGCGGTCGGCCCAGCCGGACATGAAGAACCAAGCCTTGTCCTTGATGATAGGGCCGCCAAACGTACCGCCGCCGCGGTTGCGAACGTGCTTCGGCTTCAGCACTGGGCTGCAACCCGTTACCGCCGGATCCTCACCCTCCTTGCAGAAGCCCAAGACCGGGTTCTTATCCAGGTTGGTGAGCGAGTCGGTGAAGGCGCCCTCATGGAAGTAGGTCAAGGTGCCATGGTAGGCGTTGGTACCCGACTTGGTGACGTAGTTGATGATGGTGCCGGAGTTCCGGCCATACTCGGCGGAGAAGTTGTTGGTGACGATCTGGAACTCGCCGATCAGGTCGTTGTTGCCCAAGAAGAGCGAGGGCCCGGCCACGGAGTTATCGTTGTTGGACTGCCCATCGATCTGGAAGTTGTTGGAGCGGCCGCGCTGCCCGTTGCTCGAGATGCCGGTGCCGTTGGAGTTGGAGAACTGGGCATCGGCGGTATCCACCACGCCGGGAACCAACAGCGCCAGGACGTCGGCGCCGCCGAACACGCCCGGCAGCTCATCGACCTTGCGGGCCTCAAAACTGGTGGAGACCTGCGCCGTGGTCGACTCCACAACTGGCGGGGTGCTTTCCACGTTGACTACCTCCGCCGCGCCGATGCTGAGAGTCTTTGCTCCGAGCAGGAAATCTTTGCCAGCACTGACAGCAACGTTGCGGATGCGCAACTGCTGGAAGCCGGTGGCCTCAATGGACACGTTGTAGGTGCCCACGGGGAGCGCGCGGATTGTGAAGGCGCCGGTGTTGTCGGTCGTCGTGGAATACTTCTGGCTTGTGCCCACGTCTTCCGCTGTCACCTTGGCGCCGCTGATGACTGCCTGCTGCTGGTCCACGACCGTGCCGGAAATCGACCCGGTAACGATGCCCTGGCCGAAGGCCAAACTCGCGGTCAGCAGCAGGAGAACAAACAGAGAGCCGACTTTTCTGCTAAAGTCGCCTTCCATTCATGCCTCCTGAGTTGAGGTTCTAGTTGGGAGAAAGCATGCCGATAGGGTCCTGCCGGACACAGCTACGGCACCCTCTCAGGTGCACTTCCGGAGCCAAACCGTAGTCTGACCTAATGTTATATTTTTCAATCAGTTAGCCGCAAATAAGCGGAGCCTTTTACGCATTGTAATAGCCCGTCAATCAAACGAATATGAAATTACGTATTCGTCGGTGCGAAACGGCCCATGCCAGGGATTAATGGGCCTCTTGTGATGTCAAAGTGACGAATGGGCGAGCCGGACCTAACTCGCGGTTTAGAGCTCTTCGACCAGCGCCGTTTCTTTGACGCCCACGAAGCCCTGGAAGACCTGTGGCGGGAGGCGGTGGGGCCGGAGCGGCGCTTCCTGCAGGGCCTGATACAGGTCGCCGTGGGGCTGCATCACTACTCGACTGGAAACATCGCGGGAGCACGGTCTCTGGTGAAGCGAGGCGAGGCCAAGCTGGCCGAGTACCCGGAAGTGTTTCTGGGTTTGGACGTACACGAGTTGCGCCAGGCGATTCACACCTGGTTGGCGGCCGTGGAACGGGGCCAGCCGCCTTCCCCCCTGCCCCGGTTGGCGCGCAAAAGCGGTACAATGCCAGCCCTTGTGACGCGTTCCACCACGGCCCAGGAAAGCGCGCGCGCGGCGGTCGAGCAGGTGCCGCTGCTCGATCTGACGCGGCAGTACGCGCACATCCGCACAGAAGTAATGGCGGCCATCGAACGGGTGTGCAGCTCGCAGCATTTCATCCTGGGGGAGGAAGTGCGCAGCCTGGAGCGCGAGCTCGCCTCTTACTGCGCGGCTTCTTCGGCGGTGGGCTGCGCCTCCGGCACCGACGCCCTGTGGCTGATGCTGTTGGCGGCCGGCGTGGAACCCGGCGACGAAGTGATCACCACTCCCTTCAGTTTTTTCGCCTCGACCAGCGCCATCCTGCGGGCGGGGGCGCGGCCGGTCTATGCCGATATCGATCCGCGAACCCTGAACCTGGACCCGGAGGCGGTGGAACAGCGCATCCAGCGGCAGCCTTCGGCCAAGCTCAAGTGCGTTCTGATCGTGCACTTGTACGGACAGTGCGCCAACATGGACCAGTTCCTGCGGCTGGGGACGCAATATAAGCTGACGGTGCTGGAGGATGCGGCGCAGGCCATCGGCGCGGGCTGGCGCGGCCGGCGCGCGGGCTCGCTGGGAGCGGCCGCAGCCTTCAGCTTCTATCCCACCAAGAACCTGGGTGCGTACGGAGATGCCGGCTGCGTCACCACGGTCGATCCGGGGGTGGCGGAGCAGGTCCGCCTGCTGCGGCATCACGGCAGCCGCGAGCGCTATTTCCACGAAGCGCTGGGCTGGAACAGCCGGCTCGACGCTCTGCAGGCCGCCATCCTGCGGGTGAAGCTGAAGCACCTGGAAAAGTGGAACGCGGAGCGCCGCCAGCGCGCCGCGACCTACGACCGGCTGTTCCAGGAAGCGGGGCTGGGGATGCCGGGCGCAGCGCCGGGCGAATCGCCTTCGCACCCGGTCGCGTTGCCGTACACCCAGCCGGAGGCCCACCATGTCTTCCATCAGTATGTGATCCGTGCCAAGCGCCGCGATGAATTGCGCGCCTACCTGGCCAAGCGCGGCGTAGGCACGGAGATCTACTACCCGTTACCGCTGCATTTGCAGAAATGCCTAACCTACCTGGGCCATGGCGACGGCAACTTCCCGGAGGCGGAGCGAGCGGCCAAGGAAGTGCTGGCCCTGCCCATGTTCCCCGAACTCACCGAGGCCGAGCAGGCCTACGTAGTAGACACCATCGCCGACTTCTTCTCGTAGGACAGCAATTGGCAATTAGCAATTAGCATTTGGCCAGCGGCGGAATGGCAGCCCTCCGGGCGACTTAGCCCTTCGGGCTAGCGCCGGCTGCGGCCTGATGGAGCTGCGGGGACGATCTCACCCGGCGCAGGAACGCGGCGGACCATGACGCCGCCCATCTTGTACTTGCGCTCGACCACCGAACCGTCTTCCTGGCGCAGGCGCAGCGTGAACACGGGCAGGTTTCCTTCCTTGTCGAAATCTTCCCGGCCAACTCGCACGGGGAGCACGCCCTCGAGGCTGCGTTCGCGATAGGCGGTTTCATAGCGGTCGCGGGCGGTGTTCCAAGTAAAGACGCGGATCTGCTCGAAATCATCGGGCAGGCCGTCGCGCGGCTCGGTGAGGACCATGAGGTACTGCGGCACTTTCCTGCCCTCGTCTTCGACCTCGTTCAGAACCAGACAAGCGACGATGCGCCGGCCCTCGGCGTACTGGGCGACGTCGAGCGGGCACTCGATGTCCACCATGCGGCCCAGCACCCAGCCGACGCGGGCTCGGCGGTCGCGCACCAACCACCAGTCTTCAAGGATCGGAGGACGCGGAGGCGCGCCGGGCTGCGGCGCCGCCACCGCCTGGGCGACCGGCCGGGGCTGCGTCGCGCGCTGGAGGATCTCCACTTCCTCGCCGGCCTTGAGCTGGTACAGGCGGGGCGAATCGCGGCCGGGAGTGGAATGCATGTTGACTTCGGCACGGGTGTGGGCGCGCGAGGCCGCGGGGTCGCGCTGATGGCGGAAGCGGAGTTCGGTGAACGCGCGGAAGACCTCTTCGCCTGCCAGGTGGCGCATCTCGATCCAGCCCACGGCGCCGGTCGCGGTGCGCACCCGGGCCATGCGCTTCTGCGTCTCCAGAATCTCGACACGCTCGCCGTTCTGGACGGTGGCGACTTTGTTGTACACGTTGGCCAGCCGGTCGCGCAGCGTGGCCTGCGGCGCCACCACGTAGCCGGCTTGCGCGGGCTTCTCCTCGGCATCACGCCCGCAGCCGGCAAGCAGAAGGCCGGCCAGGACGCAGGTAACAAGACTGCAGCGGAGGGCACACATGGCAGCTGTTCCAACTATATCGCCGGAGCAGCGGAGGCAATGGTCGCAAGGGGTGCCGAAAGCGATTCGTCCGTTGATCGAGCCAGGGCTAAAGCCCCTTGGTCACAACACCTTTACGCGGGCCTGAAAGGCCCGCTCTCCCACCTAATCGCCGAAGCTGATGCCGATGGCGCGGGCGGCGGCGACGAGCTCGCTCCTGGGGTCGACGCCCTTCATGGAGCCGACGGCCTCGGCGATGGCCACGCTTTCGATGCGGTCGCCGCGCAGGCAGACCATCTTGCCGAATTCGCCGCGGGCGATGAGGTCGACGGCGGCAACACCAAAGCGCGTGGAAAGGACGCGGTCGAAAGGCGAGGGCGAACCGCCGCGCTGGATGTGCCCCAGCACGGTAACCCGGGTTTCCCGGCGAGTGCAGCGGGCGATGGCTTCCCCCAGCAGGTTGCCGACCGCACCCGGGCGCTTCACGGCGCGGCGCTCGTGGGCGTGGAACTTCTCCAGGTCGTCGGGGATGGAGACGCCTTCGGCCACCACCACAATGGTGAAGCGCTTGCCGTAGCCTTCGCGCTCGTGAATGTACTCGCAGACGCGGGAGATGCTGAACGGAATCTCGGGAATGAGGATGACGTGGGCGCCGCCGGCGAGGCCGGCCTGGAGCGCGATCCAGCCGGCATCGCGTCCCATGACTTCGACCAGCATGATGCGGTGGTGCGATTCGGCAGTGGTGTGGATCTTGTCGATGGCGTCGGTAGCGGTGTGCAGGGCGGTGTCAAACCCGAAGGTCACGTCGGTTGCGCTCAGGTCGTTGTCGATGGTCTTGGGCACGCCCACCACGTTGACGCCGCGGCGGTAGAGGTCAAGAGCGATCTTCTGCGTGCCGTCGCCGCCGATGACGATGATGGCGTCGATGCCCAGCGCCTGCGCGTTCTTGATGACCTCCCCGGAATAATCCTTGAGTACCTCCTGGCCGCCCTCGATGGTTTTGTACTGAAAGGGATTGCCGCGGTTGGTGGTGCCCAGGATGGTGCCGCCGCGGGGCAGGATGCCGCTGACATCCCGGAGCGTGAGTTCGCGGCACTTGTCGCGCGGCCAGATAAGGCCATCGAAGCCGTCCTGGATGCCCATGACGCGCCAGTTGTGCTTGAGGATGGCGCTCTTGACGGCGGCGCGAATGACCGCGTTCAGGCCGGGACAATCGCCGCCCCCGGTGGAGATGCCGATGGTGCGGATCTGGGCCATGGCGCGCGATTCTACAACAATCGCGGGTGCGGACTAGGGCGTGACTACGATCGATTCGGGGCTGGTGCCGGCACTCGCCGTGCCGGCGGAGCTGAGCGCGCCACTGGTGGCATTGATGGTGTAGAGCGAGATGTTGTCGCTTCCTTCGTTGGCTACGTAAAGGAAGCGTCCGGAAGGGTCGACGGCCAGGGAGACGGGGTTGGAACCGGCCCCGACCGGCGTGCCAGCCGTCAGCGCGCCATTGCTGCCGATGCTGAAGACCGAAACCGTGTTGGAGCCGCGGTTGGCAACATAGAGAAAGTCACCGTCGGGATCGACGGCCAGGCCCACCGGCTCGGAGCCGGCGGCGAACGGCGAGCCGGAAATCACCGTCAGCGCGCCCGTCGAAGCGTTCACCGAGTAGGCCGCCACGCCACCGACGCCATCGGCGACATAGGCGAAGCTCCCCCTGGGCTCCACAATCACCTCGCGGGCTTCGCGGCCGACGGTGGGAAGCTCGTTCTCCACAAAAGTCAGCGAGCCGTCGCTGTTGATGCGAAACACGTCCGTGCCGTCGGCGCCCAACGCGACGAATACAAAACGGCCCGCGGGATCCACGGAGAGCCGGACGGGCGTGCCCGACAGCGCGACCGGCGAACCGGGAACCGCGTTCAGCACACCCGTGCTGGCCGTAACGCTAAAGCCGAAGACCGCTGCCACGCCATCTTGTGCGGCGTACACGAAGCGCGCCGCCGGATCCACGGCTACAGCTACGAAATCAAAGGCCGAGGCGAACGGCGAGCCGGCGGCCTGGGCCAGGCCGCCGTTGGAACGATTGATGACGTAGCCGGAGACGCCGCCGCCTTGATTGGCTGCATAAAGGAAAGTTCCATCCGCATCTGCGCCGACCGAGTTCGGGCTGACGCCGGCGCCAAACGGCGAGCCCGTGGCCGCCGTCAGGCTGCCGGTCGAGGTGTCCACCGTGAAGCCGGAGACGTTGTCGGAGCCGGAGTTGGCCGTATAGACGAAGCGCGGCTGGACGGTTCCATCGCCACCGTCGCCGTTCTCATCGGTAAAGAAGCCGTTACAGCCCGCCCCGAGAGCGGCCAGAAGAAGGAAGGAGCACAGTCCGAGCCAGAGTTTCCGCCGGTCGTGCAAGAAGGCCTCGCAAAGCGGCCCGGAAGAGGCCACCGACCAAATTCTAGCAGAAGTAAAACGGCGAACCGGGAGGCGCGTCCAATCGTCTATGTATACTGCGGCGCCGGTCCCTTGCGCCGGTATGAGGAGAATCTGTTGCGACGGAACCTTCGGCTCTACCCCCTGTTGATCCTGCTGTCCCTGCTGGCAACGTTGCATTCCGAAGCGGTAGCTCAAACCAGGGCAGCCGCGGTGCGCGGCACTGCTCCCAGGGCGGCGGAGGTGGAACGACGCCTGCGCGCCGACCTGGAGTTCCTGGCGAGTGACGCGTTGCGGGGCCGCGGCAGCGCCACGCACGACGAACAGGTTTCCGCCACTTATATCGCGGCCCAACTGCGGGCGGCGGGGTTGGAGCCGGCCGGGGACGCGGGTGGATATCTTCAGCGCGTGGAGTTGCAGCAGCCGGTCCTCGGCAGCGCGCCCACACTCACCACCACCGAGGGCGCAGAATCGCCGCGCTGGACCCATGGGCGCGAGATGCTGGTACTGGCCATGCAGCGCCCGGTCACAGCAGGCCCCTTGCAGAAGATCGACGCAAGCGGTGGCGCGGCCCCGCACCCGCGGCGCGGAGCCGTCGTTTTCCTGACGCCCAGAATGGAAGCGGGCGCGCCGTCACCCACCCTGCAGGCTTTCGAGTTGGTCGGCCAGGGCGCCGCGGCGGTACTGCTGCCGGAATGGCCCCGCGTGCGAGAGCGCTGGGAAGCGATCGGTGAACGCGTGCCGGAAATCAGTCAACAAGTGGCGGGCCTGGAACAAGTTTCAGCACCCAGCGGCTGGACGGCGGTGGTCCTGAACCACGAGGCGAGCCGGCAGCTCAGTGCGATGCCGGACGGCACCCTGCTGCGCCTGCAAGCGGACGTCCAGGAAGAAAAGAAATCGGTCACCTGGAACGTGCTGGGACGGCTGCCGGGACGCGACCCGGCCTTGCGGGAGCAGGTGGTGCTACTTTCCGCGCATCACGATCACGTGGGCGTAGGCAAGGAGGTGAACGGCGACGGCATCTACAACGGCGCCGATGACGACGCCTCGGGGGTGGCGGCGGTGCTGGAGCTGGCGCGCCAACTGGCCGCCGGGCCGCGGCCGCGGCGCACCGTGCTGTTCGCCCTGTTCGGCAGCGAAGAGTCCGGAGGCTTGGGTTCGCTGTATTTCCGCGAGCGTCCTCCGGTCCCGCTGGAGAAGGTCATAGCCAACCTGGGATTCGAGATGCTCGGCCGGCCCGACGGCAAGGTTCCGGAGAAGACCTTGTGGCTGACTGGCTATGAGCGCTCAAGTCTGGGGCCGCGGCTGGCGGTCCAGGGCGCGCGCCTGGTGGCTGATCCTCACCCCGACCAGGATTTCTTTCGCCGCTCGGACAACTACGTCCTGGCCAGGCGCGGCGTGGTGGCCCACACCATTTCCAGTTACGGATTGCACAAGGACTATCACCAGCCGAGCGATGAAGTAACGCGCATCGACTTCGCGCACATGACGGAAGCGGTTCAATCGCTGGTCGCGCCCGTGCGCTGGCTGGCCAACTCCTCGTTTACACCGAAATGGAATCCCGGAAAGCAACCGTGAAGGCAGGGCGAGGGGTGAGTGGTTAGTTGGGCTTCTCGGGATGGCCGGCGCGGGCGATGGAGTCGTCAATCGGCTTGCGGCCGATGAAGCCCTCGGTGGGCCCGTGCCAGTGCGCGATTTTCTTCTCACCCAGCTTCCAGCAGAGCAGGATGACGTTTTCGCCGACCTGGCAGGGGAAATCGAGCAGCCCGGTGTCGAGGTCCTTCACCTGCACGCCGAGGGCGTCCAGTTCGGCCAGAGTCTCCTGCACGCTGTGGAGGGCGGCGTCGCGCTGCGCGCTGCGCTCCGCCCAATGGCTGATCTGGAGAAGCATTCCGCCGGAATTGGAGATGCGCTGGCTCAGCTCCTGCAGTTCGGCGTCGACCGCTTCCACCAGCTTCTTGTTGCGGATGGCGGCATCGAGCAAGGGCTCGAGCATGGGCAAAAGTTGCTGCGCTTCGGCGAGGGTGAAGGTGCGTTCAGCCATGCTCAGCGGATCTCCAGCATACGGTCCAGCGCCAGGCGCGCCCAGCGCTTCACGTCCGCCGGAACCACGATCCGATTGACCACGTTGCCCTCGTTCAGGTTGTCCAGCGCCCACAGCAGATGCTGCGGCGAGATGCGGAACATGGTGGTACAGAGACAACCGGAATCGTCCAGCGTAATCACTATCTTATCCGGGTTCTGCTTCGCCAGCCTGTTTACTAGATGGATTTCCGTACCCACGGCGAAACTGGAACCCGCCGGGGCCTCGGTGATGGTCTTGCGGATCTTTTCGGTCGAGCCCATGGAGTCGGCCTTCTGGCAGACCTCCCAGCGGCACTCGGGGTGGACGATGACGTGAATGCCGGGGTACTTCCGGCGCACCGCGTCCACGTGTTCCGGCAGGAAGCGCTGGTGCACCGAACAATGTCCCTTCCACAGGATGACGCGGGCCTGGCGCAGGCGCTCGGGTGTGTTGCCGCCCAGGAGCTGGTAGGGGTCCCAGACCGCCATTTCCTCCAAGGGGATGCCCATGGCGTAGGCGGTGTTGCGTCCCAGGTGCTGGTCGGGAAGGAAGAAGGCGCGGGGCGTCTTGGCAAAGCCCCAGCGCAGCGCCGCAGCAGCGTTCGAGGAAGTACAGACCAGGCCGCCGCGCTCGCCGCAGAAGGCTTTGATGGCCGCCGAGGAATTGATGTAGGTGATGGGTGTGATGCCGCTGCCCGAGTCGTCGGTGAGGCCGAGGCGGACGAACTGCTCCCACGCCTCCTCCACCTGGCCGATCTCGGCCATGTCGGCCATGGAGCAGCCGGCGTTCAGATCCGGCAGGATGACCTGCTGGTCCTCGCGGCTCAGGATGTCCGCGCTTTCCGCCATGAAGTGCACGCCGCAGAAGACAATGGTGCGTGCCTCGGAGCGGGCCGCCTCCTGCGCCAGCTTGTAGGAGTCGCCGGTGTGATCGGCGAACTGGATGACTTCGTCGCGCTGGTAGTGGTGGCCGAGGATGACGGCCTGCTTGCCCAGGGCTTCCTTGGCGGCGGCAAGGCGGCCGTCCAGGGAATGGTCCGGGAGAAGAAGATAATTGTCCAGGGAGCAGACAATCGGGGCTGCAATCGACATGTCTCGTTCCGCCTTCAGTCCCGCGCCGGCCAGCGTGCGCCGCGTGGAACGGGGATGTTGAAAGCATCCGCTGGCTCCAGTAGATCCGCTGCCCGCCGTGGCGGGCCCGACCTACGGGGTTGTTGAAGCCGGCAGTCGTTCCTTCCTGATACTTTCGATGCCGCCCGCGGCAGGAAAGAAGCACCTCCCGGGCCGCACACACTTCATTGTCCCACCCGGCGGCGGCCGGCGCAAGCCGGGCTGCTGCGTGTAACCCTCACGTATCTCTGTGATTATCTTCCCGCGGATTTTTCAGCGGACTATAATCGCGCCCACAGCGGCTGCCGGCAGAGGCCGCAAGGCAAGGAGAATCTCCATGAAGTTCCGATTGATCCTTTTCATGCTGTTGCTTACCGCCAGCACTCTGGTGGCGCAAACGTTCCGCGGAAGCATTTTGGGTACGGTGACAGATTCCAGCGGAGCCGTGGTCGTGGAAGCGAAGGTCACCATACGCAATACGGACACGGGGCTGGAGCGTTCCACGGCCACGGATGCGACGGGATTCTTCGTCGTCCCCGAGTTGCCCATCGGGAACTACAGCGTAACCGTGGAAAAGGCAGGATTCCAGAAGTCGGTGGCCAGCGGCATTCGCGTGGACGTTGCCGCAGAGCGCCGGGTGGATGTGACACTTCAGCCCGGACAGGTGGAACAGGTGACCGAAGTCACGGCGGAGGTTCCTCTGGTGGACACCAGCAGCAACGTGCTGGGAGGGAGCTTTGAAGAAAAGCAGGTGCTCGACCTTCCCATCAATGGCCGTGACTTCACCAAGCTGCTGATCATGGTGCCGGGTGCGGCGGGCGAACCGAACGGAGGCGGGGACTCGCCGGGATCGTTCGGGCTCTTCAGCGTGAACGGCAACCGCGGGCGGTCCAACAACTTCCTGCTCGATGGCACGGACATGAACGACGGGTATCGAAATCTGCCCGCCATCAACCAAGGTGGGGTATTCGGTACGCCGGGCACGGTGCTGCCCATCGAGGTAATCGCCGAGTTGCGAGTGCTTTCCAATTTCGAACCCGAGTATGGGCGGAACTCCGGCTCGGTCGTCAACATCGTCACCAAGAGCGGGACCAACGAATTCCACGGCAGCGTGTTCGAGTATTTTCGAAACGACAATCTGAACGCCCGCAACTTTTTCAACACGGTAGGCTCAAAGAACAAGTTCCACAACAACCAGTTCGGAGCCTCCATCGGCGGTCCTATCGTCAAGGACAAGACGTTTTTTTACGGGGCTTATGAAGGTCAGCGGGAACGGCTGGGTATCGACTCGCTGAACAACGTGCCCACGCTGGCCGATTTCGCCGATGCCTTCGGCGCGATTCGGGGCCTGGGCGGCCCGGCGCCCGAGTGTGCCACAGGCAGCATCTTCGACTGTGTCACCGCACAGCCGGGAGGCGTGGTCAATCCCGTGATACTGAACCTTTTCAACTTTTGCCAAAGCACTGGCGGTTGCTCCGGAGGTCAGGATGTCTGGCCCGCAGCCAACCTGGCGGGCAGCCCCAATTCGGTTTCCACGGCGGCCGCCTCCAACGATGCCGACAGCTTCATCATCAAGCTAGACCACACTTTCAATGAGAACAATCATCTGAGCGGGCGGTATTTCTTCGGCAACAGCAACCAGAGCTTTCCGCTGGGCCTGGCCGGCGGCAACAATCTGCCGGGAACGAACACGGTGTCGCCCATCCGCGCGCAACTGGTTTCCATCAGCTTTGTGCACGTCTTCTCCTCCACCCAGGTGAATGAGGCGCGGTTCGGCTGGAACCGATACTCACAGGACTTCCTGGCGGAAGACGCGGCGGTTTTCGGCAATCCGAACGACAGCATCGGATTGAACAATGGCGTCACCGACCCGCGCGATTTCGGCTTTCCGACTATGCAGTTCGGCGACGGGTTCGCCTCCCTCGGATCGTCCGGATTCTCCAACCCGCGCGGACGCAAGGACACGAACTGGCAGTTCATTGACAACTTTTCCTGGAAGTTCAATCGGCACGACATCAAGTTCGGCTACGAGTTCCGCCGCACAACGGTGGATTCGTTCAACGACTTCCATTTCCGCGGACGCATCAGCTTCGGTTCACTCCAGGATTTTCTGGCCGGCATGCCCACGGGTTTCAGCTTTCTGCCGTCCGGCAACACCGACCGCGAGGCACACCAGAACTCCCACGCACTTTACGTGCAGGACAGCATCCGGGTGCGGCGCGACTTCACAGTCAATCTGGGTCTGCGCTGGGACTATTTCGGCGTGATCGGAGAAGACCAGAACCGCTTCAGCATCTATGACCCTGCCGTCGGCTTGGTCCAGGTGGGTGAGCTCTACGAAAAGGATCACAACAACTTCAGCCCCCGCGTCAGCTTCGCCTGGGATATCGGAGGCAAGGCCAAGACTGTGCTGCGCGGCGGCTTCGGCGTCGCCTACGACATCTTCTCGCAGGACTTCTTTACCGGACAGATCCCGTTCAACTCGTTCAACGCCGGCCCGGCATACAACGCCATCGGTCCCGACCCGGTCTTCTTCTCCTTCACTCCGACCGCGGTGCTGGCTCCCGGCGTGGCGGTGTTCGATCCGGCGACCTTTTCGACCGACACTACGGATGCCTTTACCGTCGATCGCGGCCTTCGGACGCCATATGTCTACAACTACAACCTGAACCTCGAACAGGAGCTGTTCCCCAGCACCGTGCTGCAGGTGGCGTACGTGGGGTCGGCGGGACGCAAGCTGTTCCGCTTCCGCGATATCAACCAGCCGGACCAAGCCACCATCACGGCCACGGACCTGGCGAACGGATTCATCGATATCGTGCCGCGCAATTTTTCTACGCCGCTGAGCGCGCTGGCGCCCAACGCGCCGTTCTACGTCAATCAACTGGAAACTTCGGCCAGTTCAAGCTACAACGCGCTGCAGGTGAGTTTGAGGCAGCAGAATTGGCATGGATTGACGCAGCAAGTCTCCTACACGTGGTCGCACTCCATCGACACCGCCAGCGACGGACAGGACTTCGTCCCCAACGCCGCCCAACCCAATGACAGCAACAATCCGCGCGCCGACCGCGGCAACTCCAACTTTGATACCCGCCACCGCTTCGTGTGGTCCGCTATCTACTCTCTGCCGAAGATGGGGCTCGGGCGGCTGGGTGAAGGCTGGCAGATCAGTGGGGTACTGACGCTCCTGAGCGGACACCCCTTCCACGTGAACTACAACTTCCTGGACGACTACGACGGCAGCGGCGAATTCTTCGGCCGGCCTGACCTCGTGGGCCCGGTCACCTACAACCCCGACAACCCACTCCAGTACCTAAACCTGACTTCCTTCCAGGTGCCCTGCACGCTCGATCCGCTGGGAGACGGCAGCGCGGCGTTCTGTGTGCCGGGAACGCGCCATTTCGGAAGCCTGGGCCGGAACTCCCTGATCGGTCCGGACTATCGCAATTTCGACCTCGCCGTCAGCAAGGATACGCGGCTGACCGAGCGGCTCCATCTGCTGCTGCGGGCGGACTTCTACAATTTCACCAACCATCCAAACTTCGCCAATCCTCTGCTGCCCGCGTTCATTGCCGACGCGGCACCGAACGGGCTCGACCCTACGAACGGGCGCAGCCTGGGCTTCCTTCCCATTCTCGCGACGTCCGATGTCGGGCTGGGAAATCCCGTGCTAGGAGGCGGTGGACAGCGCAGCATACAGTTCTCGGCCAAGTTCACGTTCTAAGACCAGTCGCCAAGGAAAGAAAGGGCGCGGTGACAGCCGCGCCCTTCTTTCTTGGCTGAATGCTGAGTGCCTCTTCACCCGCCGATGTGAACCATGCTGCGCGAGGGCTTCTCGAAGCCGGGCTCGCCAATATGGTGGCGAGCTTCCTTCTTCTCCACGACAGAGACAATGTAATCAGTAAGCTCGGTGTCGCTCGCGCCGGCACGCATGCGCGCGGCGAGGTCGTGGTCGAAGAGGGAGAACAGGCAGGTGCGGATCTTGCCGTCGGAGGTGATGCGCACGCGCGAGCAGTGCCCGCAGAAGGGCTCCGAGACCGGGGCGATGATGCCGATCTCGCCCACGCCGTCGTCGAAGGTGAAGCGGCGCGCGGTTTCGCTGTAGGCGCGGGGCATCTCCACCAGCGGCCGGAACGCACGGATGCGCTCCAGCACCTCGCGCAACGTGACCACGATTTCCGGCGACCAGACGCGGTCCTCTTCCAGCGGCATGAACTCGATGAAGCGGACGATGACGCCCTCGTCGCGGGCGAAGCGCGCAAAGGGCACGATCTGGTCGTCGTTGAAGCCGCGCAGCAGCACACAGTTGACCTTGACGGGATCGAGCCCCGCGCGGCGCGCGGCACGCACGCCCTCGAGCACGCTGGAATAGCCGTTGGAGACGCGGGTGATGCGCGCGAACTTCTCGCCATCGACGGCGTCCATGCTCACGGTGACGCGGCGCAAGCCGGCCCGCTTCAGCGGCTCCGCCATCTCCGCCAAAAGATGTCCGTTGGTGGTGATGGCCAGGTCGAGCGGATGGCAGTCGAGGGTGTGCAAGGACGCCAACTCGCGGACGAACTCGACCACGTCGCGGCGCAGCAGCGGCTCGCCGCCCGTGATACGCACCTTCTCGATGCCCAGCCCGACGAACAAGCGCACCATGCGCAGGTAGTCGGCCAGCGGCAATTCTTCGTAGAGCGCGCCTTCATTGCCGGTGCGGCAATAGACGCAACGGTAGTTGCAGCGGTCGGTGACGGAGATCCGCAGGTCGGTGATGGCGCGTCCGAATTTGTCGCGCAGGCGCATGGGAAAAACAGCCTTCAGCATTCAGCCATCAGCATTCAGCCAAAACCTTTGCTTCTGGGATGCTTTGGGAGGGGAAAAGACTCGCGCGGAGAGAAGCGGCGAGCGTTTCCTTTCCAAGCGCATCCGGTGATATCGCCGGAAGCACGGGAGGCGCAGGCGTTTCCACCCGCACCCTCGTGTCCGCCACGGCGGACAACCGTCGGCGGGCCATGGCGCACGCCGCAGGCCCGGCCGATCGGAAACCTCGCGACGATTATACGTCATGTGCCCGGGCGCTCACATGGAAAAGAAAGACGGAGGCCCGGCCGCAGCCGGGCCTGGCGCAAGTGGACGGACTTACGAGGACTTCTTGCGGTTGGCCGCCTTCATTTCCTGGTTGGCCTTCTTGATCTCGGCGTTGGCCGTCTGTTCGGCGACGCCCAAGTCTTTGAGCGTCTTGCCCAGCGACTTGGTCTTCATGCCTTCGAGCACGGCATTGGTGTCGAGGTTGAGATTCTTCGACACGACCACGGCAGAAACGAACTGGCCGTAATTCCTGGCCCCGCTGGAAGCATAGAGCTGCTGGAGTTGCTCGGAGGACATGCCGGTCTTCTCCTGCAACATTTTGAAAGAGCCGCTGTTGATCTGTGCGTCGGTCAGGGCGCGCTGCTGATGCGCCTGGGAACTCACGGTGCCGGGCGACGTCGAGGGCTGGCCTGCAGTGGACGGCTTTCCAACCTCCGCGGGACGGCCCACGTCGGTGGAGTGCCCCATGCTGTGCGACGGAGCGCCGGCACCCGCCGGGCGGCCGCCACTGGCGCCCTTTCCCTGACCAAAGGCAGCCAGCGAACTCACGAGAAACAAAGCAAGGATTGCGCGTTTCACAACTCCTACCTCCTGAAGAGAATGCGAATCAGTGCACTCAAACTTAGATGCGGCCATCGAGCGTGGAGTGGCCAGACGCAAAGCCGCGCAGCCGAACCGGTTACGTTCCTTTGAAGGGCGCGGCAATCCCGGCCGCCACCACGTCCGGAACCTCAAGCTGCGGATAGTGTCCCACGCCTTCCAGAGGGACGAACTCGGCTCGCGGCAGTCGCTGGCGAATGACCGCGGCCATGTGCGCGCCGGAGATGGGATCCTCCATGCCCCAGAGGAAGCGCAGCGGAACGCGGGTCTGTTCCAGCGCCCCGACCCAGCGGTCGCGGTAGCGGCGGCGCTCGTGCCAGTACTGCATGAGGCGGTGGTAGTTGCGCAGGCCATCGCGGCGGACGATAGCCTGCCAGTGCTGCCTGAGTTCTTCTTCGCCGACCGGATGCTGCCGCGTGAAAATCGAGGCGAAGTTCCGGCGGAAGGTGGACTCATTGACGAACCTGTTCATCAGCGGTCCCAGCAGCCGATCGGCCAATAGCTTCTGGATGCGCAATGGACGATGCACCTCAGGATAGAGGCCTCCGTTCATCAGCACCAGTCCTTCGAGACGAACGGCAAGGCGTCCCTCGGCAAGGCGGGCCAGCAGTTCCTGCGCGACGGTGACGCCGTAATCGTGGGCGACGAGGACGGCGCCGGGAACATCGAAGCGACGCCACAGTTGTTCCGTGATGGAAGCCTGGTCGAAGAGGCTGTAGGCATGGCGCGCGGGCTTGTCGGAATCGCCGAAGCCGAGGAAATCGAACAGCAGCAGGCGGTGACGCGACTGGAGCCGCTCCGCCACCGGCGCCCAGTCCCAGGAACAGGTGGGAAAGCCGTGCAGAAAAGTGATCCACGGACCGGAACCCTGGCGCAGACAAAAAACTTCATAGCCGCGGGTGCCGCCGCTGCCGGCTGGAAACCACACGGGAATGCGGCTGCCGGAAGCGAACCACTGGTCGAGCGAGACCATCGCGCTATTTCTTGGGCCGGTTGATCTCGCTGAGGATGCCGGCGGTGCGGGCCTTGAGGATCATCTGGCGGATGCGGGGCTTATCCAGCGGCGGCCACATTTCGTCGAGCGCTTTCCAGGCCTCCTGACCGCGGCCTCCGTACAAGTAGGCGAGCACGATGCCCAGCGCTTCGGCTTTGACCTCCGTCACTGCCTCCTTTTCGTGCGGGCTGAGTTCCTTGGGCTTCTGGTCGTCGTCAGAAGCGGCGGTGGGCGAGCCGATGAACTTTTCCAGGACATCCCGGGAGATGCGTCCCTTGGCCTGGGCGATCTCCTGCTCGTAATCGGGCCAGAAGGCCTGGCTCACCATGTGCAGCGTCTCGCCTTTCAGGCGGAAGATAATGAGCGGCTGAGGCGTGAGCGCGGCCGGCAGGTCGTCGAAGCGGAGAAAAGCGAAGTCGCGGGCCCAGATTTCGATGCGGCCGTCGCCATCACGGTCTTCGAAATGCAACGGGACGGAGGTGGTGAACTGGGCCACGACGCGCGGCGGATCAGCCAGCGTCAGGACGTGGTAGGAATAGGACGACTGGGTCGTGGTGCTGACCACGACATCCGGAGCGCCGTCCTCGTTGACGTCATGCTGACTCGCGCGCTCGAGCGCCGCTTGCGTGCCGTAGGCCTCGAACACGAGCGTGCCAGTTGCGGAAACGACGATGGCGCGGCACTGGCCGGCGTGCTCACCGTCGGCGACCGGACCGAGCGAAATGCGGTAGCCGTCCCAGAGGTCCTGCACGACTTCGTGACGGCCGGGAGCGCAGCTCACGTCGGCGGCGAATAGCGGCAGTCTGAGAGCAGCGAGCAAAGCAGAAGCCAGAAGGATGCGTCTCATGGCGGGCGGTAGACCGCTCCAGAATAACAGACGACTCAGTGTCAGGAGCGGGAACCCCTCCCCCCCCCCGGGTATTTCGCGCAAAATCGTCATAACAAACGACTTGCCGAATCGCGACTGGTCAAAATCGTGATTTCAAAGAACTTAGGGGCAAAATCGTGATAAGAAATGACTTAGCCCGGCGCATTGTGCACAGCGTATAGATTAGCATTGTGGAATTATGTTGTCAAGAGTTTATTGCTGGACTCTTGAGAGAATTGCTGAGAGCCCGGAGGAAGGTCCGCGGCTTCCTGGGTGACCGCAGCGGCGAGGCCGACCTGAAGGTCATTTTCCTGGCTGCAGGGGAGTCGCTGCCAGCCGGAACGGTCAGGTGGGCGGCACCGCCTCTGGGCGACAAGTACGTGAACAAGATCGTGCAGTCGCGCAAGGTGGACGACGCCACGCCGGATTTCTTTGTGGAGGAACTGCCCAACTCGGGCGGCGTCCGGGGCGTGGTGCGCGCGTTCACCGCCGATGGGCAGCAGAAGTGGGTCTGGCCCAACGACGGCCGGAACATCGCGACGGCCGCCGCAGACAACAGTGGTGGTGTGCTGGTCTTCAACACCTTCACCAGCGACACCCAGAACTACCTGTCTTCGGTCAGCAAGGATGGCACCGAAACCTGGCGTACGGCGACTCCTAGCGCGGTCACGACCAAGTACGCCGTGCACCCCGATGGCACGGTGTTCGTTCTGCAGGTGCCGTCCGGTGTGAACCCAGCTCCCGCGCAGGTTGTGGCGCTTGATCCCACCAACGGCCAGCCCTCGTTCACGGTCACGCTTCCGGCCAGCAGCACCACTACCTCCGGCATCCGCAACAATTACGTGAACCCGACGACGGGCCAGTCCTACACCATCTGCGACCCGCTGAATTCCACCACCAGCAATCAGGTGAGCCGCTTCGGAGGACTGGTGATCGACGGCGGCGGCCTGCTGTGGGTGCCGGTGGTGGCCAATGTCACCAACCGCAGCGTCTCCTGCACGCCGCAGGTGGACAACGACGGGAACGCAGTGCCGTGGGACGGCAGCGGAACGTCCTATACGTACACCTCGACCGTGTACCTGGTGTCGGTTACCTCGGGCGGCGCCTCGACGACGGCGCAGGTGAATTCCATCACGGGCAGCGGCACGAACTGGAACGCGGCGATGCCGAAATTCAGCCTGCGCAATGCCATCATTCCCGACGGCACGGGCGGCGTGCTGTTCGCGGGGGTGACGCCGAGTGCGGCGGAAGTCATCTTTGGCTCCAGCGGTGTCCAATACAACAGCCCGGTAGGCTCGGTGGGCCAGATGCTGCTGGGGGAGAACGACACGGTCTTTGTCGCAGGGGCCTTCAGTGGCGTGGCCGCCTTGAATCTTCAGACGGGGTCAACAGTGTGGCAAAGGGTGGAGGCATTTGATCTAGTTGCCGCCCCTGTAGATGGAAGCTTGTTCGTGGAAAACGGAACGCTTCAGCGGATCGACTCAGTTGGGCAAGTCGGCGATCTAGTGGCTGGGTCTGTCACCTACGCATCTACGCACTTTGGTGGAAATCTGTGGGCCCTGTCCGGTGGCGTCGGGGACGTGAGAACACTCGCCGCTGCACTTGAAGTTTTCGACTCGGACCTGATCGGCGATGGCAGATATCGAGGTGGTAACAAACAGTCTCAATCGTCACCGCCAACAGAGCTCGCTCCGCTGCCGACCTGCGGCGGCGACCCCGATTGCGCGGGACCGAGAGAGGCGATCTATGCCGCTCTGGACGCGCTGATTTCCAAGATGAGAAACGATTGCGTACCCTGCCAGTCTTATGTCTTCGATAAGGTGACAGACGCGAACAATTTCCCGATCACCCAAAACCACTTCGCTGATTGGCTGAGTTCCCCCCGGCCCGGCTTCTATGACGGCACGAGATCGACCGGAAAGGTAGTCGGGAACCTTGAGCCTTGGAAGTGGTACAACGCCCTACTCGACGGGCGGACTGTCGATCGTCACTTCGCCCTCAGCCCCACAACTGTGGCTGCAACTTGCACGGGGCGCCCGGAGGGATGCGGGCCCCTTAAGACCTTCTTCCGCCCCAGCGCTATTGATCTGTCGCAAGGCGGGGTCAACGACGCCAATCTAAGCCTCCTGTTTCACGAGGCTTTACATGGAAGCACCGGTCTCACGGACATTCAATTACAGCAGGCTTTTGGCTGCGCAAATCAGTCTGGAGACAACACGTACAACATCACCTTCTATCTACAGCAGTTCGTTTCGGCCAACCCACCGCAGACGATTGAGGCGTGCCAGTGAAGGCTTTCTATGAACAATAAGTGGCGGAAATCGCTTTCAATCTCAATGCTGGTGATAAGCCTCTTCCTTTTTGCGTCTCGCGCCTACCGTCTCTCGCGCGATACTGCGGCATCGCATGATGTCCACGGAGGTGTGTTCCGCGAGCGGGGAATGATCGAGACGAAGCTGATTCACTGCGTTAACCTGCCCGCATTGGTTCTTTCTGCCCCCGTGAGACTTCCGCTGTCCAACGCCGCTATTGGGCCGGAGACGCTTTACATAGGGCAAGGATTTTTCTTTTCATATGGAGATCTCACCTACCTGATTGTCATCTTCTTATTCTGGTGGTGGGTGGGTAAGCAGATTGACGAGAGAGCGCGCAAGCCGCTCCGTGGTTCTGTACGATGGCTTTATGGACTCTTCACGGTGCTGTCACTGGCGCTGACGGCCATCGGAATCCTCTCCCTCACACCCCTCGCGCCTCGTCTCTACCTCTCTGCAAGCCCTGACTGGGAATACCCGATAGCAGCTCTTCTCTGGGGTACGCTGCTTTCGGCGTACTTCATTGCAGAGGTGCGCCGAAGCTCTCGGGGATAATGCGAGAGTGGACTACGTTACTCCCTTACCTGTGTGCTTTCCGCACACAATTGTTTTCCTTTTGAACCTGCCCTACTCTCCGCAACGTGGCAGGCATCACTCTCACTCAAGCGCAGGCTGAGCTCGACCGCTGGCGTGCGACCTACGCCAAGCTCACGGACGTAGCTGCCCACAGCGTCCAGGGCGGCGGGGGCGCACGCCAGCTCCCTTGCGCTCTCCACCCTGGGCTAAGGATGGTTTCGCCCGCCTGCGGCGGGCTGCGGCGATAGGCAAATCATGCAGCACGGCAGCGCACGCCCGATCTGAGAACGGGAAAATCTCACTTCATCTATTTCGGAGGAATCTTGCGGCGCGGGAGTTCGCGGAACTGGCCGGCTTCGCTGAGGTCACATCCCATCGTAGTTCGGTCCGCCGCCGCCCTCGGGCGGGACCCAGGTGATGATCTGGTAGGGGTCCATGATGTCGCAGGTCTTGCAATGAACGCAGTTGGAGGCGTTCAGGTGGATCTGCTTGCCGCGCGGGGCGGCGGAGTCTTCGACCATCTCGTAGACGCTGGCGGGGCAGAAGTTCTGGCAGGGATTGCCGAATTCTTCCACGCAGCGCGTGTTGCAGACATTGGTGTCATGGATGACGAGGTGCGCGGGCTGGTCTTCTTCGTGCCTGGTGCCGGAGTGATACAGGTCGGTGAGCTTGTCGAAGGTGAGGACCTTGTCGCCTTTGGCGGGGCCGAGCAGATGCGCGCGTGCGCCGCCGCCGGCGGGAAGCTCGGAGAGCTTTTTCATCTGCGAGTGCCCGGCGCGGGCTTTGTAGCGCGCGTGGAGGCCGCGTCCGAAGGTGACCTGCTGGAGAGCGGCGTGGAACATGCCGCGCCAGAAGCCGTGCTCGAAACCCTGATGGAAGTTGCGGACCCGCCATAGCTCGTCGCGAATCCAGCTCTCGTCGACGCGCTGCTGGAAGCGGCCGAGCGCGGCGGCGGAGAAATCGGCGCTGCGCAGGCTGTCAAAGGCGGTCTCGGCGGCCAGCATGCCGCTTTTGATGGCGAGGTGGATGCCCTTGAGGCGCTGCGAATTCAGGAAGCCGGCGGAGTCCCCCAGCACCATCCAGCCGTCCCCGGCGACCGGCGGGATGGCAAACCAGCCGCCGTAAGGGAATGTTTTTGCGCCGTAGCGGATCATCTTGCCGCCGGCCAGGAGCTTCGCGACGAATGGATGGCGCTTGAATTCCTGCAGGACGCGCTGCGGATCGAGGCGCGGGTCGGCGTAATCGAGCGCGGTGACGAAGCCGAGCGAGATGACGTTGTCTTTGGAACCGTAGATCCAGGCGCCTCCGTACTCCCGGGTGGTGAGCGGCCAGCCCATGGTGTAGATGACTTCGCCGGGAGCGACGCGGCCGGGAGGCAGCTCCCACAACTCCTTCACACCCACGCCATAGACTTGCGGGTTGGTGTCGCGGTCGAGGGAGAAGCGCGCCACGAGCTGCTTGGTGAGAGAGCCGCGAGGTCCTTCGGCCAGGATGACGACCTTGGCCTTGAGGTCATAGCCGGGCTCGAAATTGCCTTTGGGCTGGCCGGTCTTATCGACGCCCTTGTCGTCGGTGCGGACGCCGGCGACGCGATCGCCGTCATAGAGCAGTTCGGAACCGGCGAAACCGGTGAAGATGGTGATGCCCGCGGCTTCGACCTTTTCGCCCAGCCACTTGACGAAGCGGTTGAGCGAGATGACGTAGTTGCCGTGGTCGCGCAGCGGCGGCGGCGTGATGGGCAGCTTGAACTGCGACTTCTCGGTGAAGAAATACACCGCCTCTTTGGTGACCTCGGCGTCGAGCGGAGCTTCCTTCTCGAAGCCGGGCAGCAGCTCGCGCATGGAGCGGGGATCGAGCAGGGCGCCGGAAAGGCAGTGCTGGCCGACCTCGCGGGCCTTTTCGAGGACGTAGATGTTCTCTTTCGTGAGCTGGACGTCGGGATGGGCGGCGTTGTGCTGGTCGATAAGCTGTGAGAGTCGCAGGGCGCACGCCATGCCAGCCGGTCCGCCGCCGACAATGACGACGTCGGCGTCCATTTGGGGGCGCTCAATGCCGGGAAGAGGCGTTCTGAAAGTGATGGTCATCTCTTCGGGGGAGGCGGAATCTCCAGCTGCTTGCAGATGGCCGCGCGACCGGCGTGCCGATCTCGTTTTGCCGAGGCACTGCGGCAGCGAGGTTCTTGGCTGGGTTGTGGTACAGAGTGTGTCGGGAGCCTTCCCGGTAAAGCTGGCAGCCGCTTTCTTCCAAATGCCTGATCAGCTCGCGTCGTTTCAAATTCACCCCGGAACGGCGCTACGCGGGCACGCGGATTTTTTCGCGAATGGTTCGCTTTGCGTTCGGGTCGAGGCTTTCCTTGGCACGCTCTCTCTGATACTCCAGAATCAGGCCAATGGCCTCTTGGAGGTTCTCACGGGTTTCCTCCAGGGTCTGGCCCTGGGTAATTGCACCAGGCAGTTCTTCCACAAACGCCCAGTATCCCCCGCCTTCCGAGTCAGGGAGTTCCTGAATCACGGCAGTGAGAACGACTTCTTCCATGCGGTTCATAGTCTAACCCAGTCATTCCGGGTTTCACACCTGCGCTTACGGAACTAGCGGCCACTCAGGCGGAAGCCTTGGCCTTCTTGATTTCCTCAATCAATGGCGGCACCACGTCGAACAGGTTGGCGACGATGCCCACGTCGGCGATCTCGAAGATAGGGGCTTCGGAATCCTTGTTGATGGCGACGATGGCGCGCGAGCCCTTCATGCCCACGATATGCTGGATGGCGCCGGAAATGCCGAGCGCGAGGTAGAGCTTGGGGGCCACGGTCTGGCCGGAGGAGCCGATCTGGCGGTCCATGGGCAGCCAGCCGGAATCGCAGATGGGACGCGAGGCCGCCAGTTCACCGCCCAGGGCGTCCGCCAGTTGTTTGGCGAGTTCGAGGTTCTTCTGCTCCTTGATGCCGCGGCCCACGGCCACGATGATCTCCGCCTGCGTCAGGTCGACGGCTTGCTTGGCTTCTTTGAAGACCTCCTGCGGCTTGTTCCGGATGACGCTGTCGGCGATCTCCACATTCACGGTCTCGATGGGAGCGGCAGCCGCGCCGGCTTCTACCTGGTCGCCGCGGAAGGAACCTGTTTGGAAGGTGACGAACCAGGGGGGGGCGCCGGTGAAGCCGACGTCGGCGGCGAACTTGCCCTGGAACATCTGGCGGGTGAACAGCAGCCGGTCGCCCTCCTTGCGGTAGCCGACGGCGTCGCTGATCAGCGCGCGGCCGAGCGCCGTGGCCAGCTTGGGCGCGAAGTCGCGCACTTGGTAGGTGTGCGGCATCAGCACCAGCCGCGGCTGCTTCTGCGCCACCAGTTGCCGGACGGCGGCGGCGAAGCCGTCGGGCGTGTAGGGCTCAAGCCGCGGCGATTCGACGGCGTAGACCCTGGCCACTTTCTTGGCCGCAACTTCCTGGGCAATCGGACCGACGCCCGAGCCGAGGACCGCAGCCTCCAGCATCCAGCCGGTTTCGGCGGCGATGCGCTGCGCGCCGGTGAGCGTCTCCCAGGAGACGCGGTTCAGCTTGCCTTCACGTTGCTCGACGATGACGAGAATGTCCATGGGTTCAGTGGTCGGTGGTCAGTGCCAGTTGGCCAGTCCCTTGTTCACAGGACGCGCACCTCGTTGCGCAGCTTCTCCACCAGCTTCCTGGCGACTTCGGCGGGCGGGCCCTGCAGCATCTCCGTTTGCTTGGTCTTCTGCGGCACGTAGAGGCGCTCGATCTTCTGCTGGTTGGGACCGAGGGCGCTTTCGATCTCCGCGCGCGTCACCTTGCGCAGCGGCTTGTTCTTGGCCTGCTTGATGCCGATGAGCGTGGCGTAGCGCAGCTTGTTCAGCCCGGACTGGATGGTCAGCACGGCGGGCAGGGGCATGTCCACGTACTGGAAGTAGCCGGCTTCGAGTTCGCGCTTCACGCGGATGCCGGTTTCGTTCTTCCTGATCTCCATGATGATGGTGGCGTGCGGCCAGCCCAACAATTCGGCCAGGATGACGCCGGTCTGCGCGAAGCCGTAATCGTCGGACTGCAGGCCGGTGAAGATCATGTCGAACTTTTCGTCCTTGATGGCGGCGGCGAAGGCGCGCGCGGTGTTGAGCGCGTCGAGGGTGACGAAGCTGTCGTCTTCCAGGTGGATGGCACGGTCGGCGCCCTTGGCCAGCGCCTCGCGCAGCACCTGCTGGGCGCGTGCCGGACCGGCGGTGATCACCACGACTTCGCCGCCTCCGGCTTTTTCTTTCTGCTGCAGCGCCTCTTCGAGCGCGAAGGCATCGGGCTCGTTCACTTCATAGCTGGTGTCCTCGCGGATCCAGTTGCCCGCTTCGTTGAGCTTGAGGGGCGCGTCTTTCTGCGGGACCTGCTTCATGCAGACCAGAATTCTCATGGGCGAGTTCTCAGTTCTCGGTTCTCAGTTCTCAGACAGGAAACGAAGGGCCAGCTCAGAGCGAAGGGGAAGTATAAATGAATGGTGATTCAGGCGTCAGTAAGGGGGCTCTCCGTGTCTGTGCGGCGAGCTACTCCAGGAACACGATGGACTGCACTCCGGAGACCTCGATGCGCTTGCGGCAGCGCATGTTCTTGCACATGACCAGGTCGTCCTTACGGACCATGTAGGAGCGGAGTTTCGCGAACCTGGCGCGGTCGCGCTCGTCGGCGCGCCCGGGCAGGCTCTTTTTCTTATGGCGCACCAGCCAGATCAGGTCGTACTCGGCGCTCTGGCGGCAACTGGGGCAGTAGAGCGTGGCCGGTTTCTTTTCTTCCTTCTCGTCGAAAAATTCGCGTTCTTCCATAAGGCAGCGATAAGCAATAAGCAGTAAGCGATTAGCAACAGCACCCGGCGCCGCGGCCATCGAGGACTTGGCTATGCGGCGGGCCGGAGGATTATTGCATAATCGGTGGAGTCCGGATGGCAAAGAAACGCAAGAAGTTCGAGGCGGTGAAAGCGGTGAAGGAGATGGCCCGGGAGCGCGTCGGAGCGCCGCCGCCGACCCGGCGCGCTCCCGACGTCAAAAAGCAGCGCAGGCACCAGCAGAAGCACAAGCCCACCCTGGGCAAGATGCTCTCCGAGGTGGAATGACGCTCTCTGCCATCCACATCCGGGAAGCTACGCTCGACGATGCGCCGGAGATCATGCGCCAACGGCGGCTGATGTTCCGGGACATGGGGTTCACGGACGAAGCCGCGCTCGACGCCATGCATGCCACCAGCCAGCCTTACATCCTGGCAGGCTTAAACAACGGCGGCTACCGCGGCTGGCTGGCGGTCGCGCCCGACGGACGGGTGATGGGCGGCGGCGGAGTCGTGCTGCATGATTGGCTGACGCACCCGCTCAATCTCAATCCTCAGCGGGCCTACGTGCTCAACGTGTACGTGTATCCCGAGTTCCGCCGCCAAGGTGTGGCACGAAGATTGATGGCGGCGATCGTCGAGTGGTGCCGCGGCCAGGGCTTCCCTGTGATCTGGCTGCACGCCAGCGATGAAGGCCGCCCGCTGTACGAATCCATGGGCTTCGAGCCGACCAACGAAATGAAACTGATGCTGTCGCCCAACCGGCAGTCGGGAGAAATGGCATGAAGCGCAACCAGCTCAAACCCGTCCGGGTGGCGGTGATCCAGTCTGCGCCGGTGTATCTGGACCTGGCGGCGAGCGTGGCCAAGGCGCAGCGCCTGATGCGCGAGGCCGCGCGCAAGGGAGCAAAGCTGGTAGCGTTCGGCGAAACCTGGCTGCCGGGCTACCCGGCGTGGCTGGATTCGTGTCCCGACGCGGCGCTGTGGAACTACAAGCCGGTCAAGCAGGTGTTTGCGCGCCTGCGGCAGAACAGCTTCCGCCTGGAAAGCAACGAGGCGCAGGCGCTGGGACGCACCGCGCGCGAACTCGGCCTGACCGTGGTTATGGGTGTGAACGAGCGCGTGGATTCGGGACCCGGCAACGGCACGCTGTACAACTCGCTAGTCACCTGGGGTCCTGACGGCAGGGTGCGGAACGTGCATCGCAAGCTCATGCCCACCTACACCGAGCGCATGGTGTGGGGCACGGGCGACGGCGGCGGGCTGGAAGCCGTGGATACACCGGCTGGGCGCGTCGGCGGCCTGATCTGCTGGGAGCACTGGATGCCGCTGGCCCGGCAGGCCATGCACAACTCCGGCGAGCACATCCACGTGGCGGTGTGGCCCACGGCGCACGACCTGCACCATCTGGCCAGCCGGCACTACGCCTTCGAAGGCCGCTGCTACGTCCTCTGCGTGGGGCTGATGATGCCGGCGCGCGACCTGCCCCGGGAGCTTGCGCGTCCGCGCGGCATGAAACCGACTTCCCTGCTCTGCCGCGGCGGCAGCGCCATCTTCGCCCCCGACGGACGAACGGTCGCCGGACCGGTATTCGACCGCGAAATCATCCTCACCGCCGACCTCGATTTCTCCGTGATCGATGAAGAGAAAATGACGCTGGACGTCAGCGGGCACTACGCGCGGCCGGATGTGTTCCAGTTCGCGGTGCGGAGCCGTTAGCCACTGTCTCGGAACGGCCGCCGCAGGAACGGCGCAGTTGCGGCGCGCCATCTCCGGATGGCGGTGTTCGTATTCCGCCACGCTGCGAGCGTAGACGAGCTGGGCGCGCTTGCGGTCGCTCTCATCACCGAGGTATGCCGCTGAGCCGCGAAGCATCATGAGCCGGGCGCGCAGCCGCCGGGCGGCGGCCTGGACCCGGGACAGCAGTGTCCGATCCAGATCCACGACGTACACCACGACCTCCGAGCCACGCGGCGCCAGGGTGCGAAAGGCGATGCCGCTGTCGTCGAGCGCTCGGGCCGCGGCCTCCAGGCTGGTGCGGCCGGCAAACAGCACATAGAGGCTGGCCTTGCCTCCCCCTCCTTGCCGGAAATTCAGCACGGTCTTCTGCTGCGCAAAGCCGCCCAGCCATGCCGCCGCGTAGGTGACGGCAGGCTCTTCGGCCTTGAAGCGAATCGCCAGGGCGTGTTCGGCGCCGTCGCGCCAGCTTCCGAGGGCGGGCCAGACGCTCCCTTCCTTCCCCAGCCGGCAGAGCAGGTAGCGAGCCTGGCTTGCCAGCCTATGTTCCTCCGGAGAGCGCAGGCGTTCCTTGGCCTGCTCGAAGGTGAGGTTCTCTTCCGTGCTGGGGCTGACGAAGATGTAGCTGGTTCGGGCCGCGGACTGAGCCCAAACCGGCGCCAGGGGCGCGACCACCAGGAGGATGGCCAGCAGGCGGGTGCGGGCTCGGCTCGTTGCAACCATGCGGATGCTGTGATAAGGCTGGCGCTCCCATGTCTGCCCGGCATCCAGCCTCGCGCTGCGTATTCTGCGACATCGTGGCCGGCAACGAGAAGGCCGCCGTCGTCCACCGCAGCCAGGCCACGCTAACCTTCCTGGACCAGCGCCCGCTCTTTCCCGGCCACTGCTTGCTGGTTCCGCTGGAACACCACGAAACGCTGCCCGACCTGCCGGCCCACCTCATCGAGCCGGTTTTTGCCGACGTACACCTGCTCGCCCGCGCCGTCCAGGAGGCCATGCAAGCTGAGGGGACGCTGGTGGCGATCAACAACCGGGTGAGCCAGAGCGTGCCCCATCTGCATGTGCACATCGTGCCCCGCCGGCGCAAGGACGGCCTGCGCGGATTCTTCTGGCCGCGGCAGCCCTACCCCGACGAGGCCGCGCGGGAGGCGGTGCGGCTGGCCATCGAGCAGGCCATCCGGCGTCTCGGCAAGGCGTAACCGCCTGCTCCCTTTGCTGCGCACGGCAACCCCGCAGCCCACTCCGGCAACTAAGAGTGTGTATCGGGCCCATCCAGCCCATTTCATCCGGAGGTGTCATCATGTTGGAAAGTGAATCGTCGGCAAAGCCGGCCCGGAGCGAGTCTTCCGGTTCGGGCACGAAGATCCTGCTCATCGCCATCGCAGGCATCTACGTACTCGCTTCGCTGTACGTCATGTTCGATCTGCAGGCGCGCGTGGCGTCGCTCGAAACCGGGCAGAAGACGCTGACTACGGCGCAGGAAGAGGCGAAGCAGCAGCTCGCCTCCACGCGTACCGACCTGCGCGCGGAAACCGAAGCCATCGCCGAGAAGGTCGGCGTGACGCAGCAGGAACTGCAGTCGCGCACGGAGACGTTGCGGCGCCAGCAGCGTGCCGCCCTCGCGCGCATCCAGAAACAGCAGGAGGAACAGTTCGGGGCCGTCACCGGCCAGGTGGAGGAAGTGCGCACCGCGGTAGGCGGCGTCCGGACGGACGTGGACGCCAACCGCTCTGACTTGGTCGCTACCCGCGAAAAACTGGATCGCACCGTGGGCGACCTGGGCGTGCAGAGCGGCCTGATCGCGCGCACGCGGGAGGAACTGGAGATCCTGCGGCGCAAGGGCGAGAAGGACTACCACGAGTTTGCCCTGGTCAAGGGACGACCCGTGCAGGTGGCCGACATCAGCCTGCAGCTCAGAAGGGTGGATCCCAAGAAGAGCAAGTTCACGGTCGACGTGATCGCCGACGACCGCACCATCGAGAAGAAGGACCGGACCATGTTCGAGCCCATGCAGTTCTACACCAGCAAAGACCGCAAGCTGTACGAGGTGGTGGTGTTCGGCGTGGACAAGAACAAGGTGACCGGCTACCTGGCGACTCCGAAGGCGCTGGTCGCACAAGCCCAATAGCCCCGGCGGGAGCCTGAAGAGCGACGGGCCGATCCCGTCCGCCGCTCTTCCCCCACTCCGGCATTCTTCCGGGCGAGGGTCGCCGCGTGTGGCGCCTACCCAGGCCGCCTGCGCGCGCTCCCCCAGGCGGAAACCCGATACGAGGCTACGCACGCCACCCGCATCCCGGGAGGGAGGAGGAATCATGCCGAAAGCCGACCCAAGATGGAACGCTGTCCTGGAGTGTAACAACGTGTTGCGGAGCCGCTTGTTGACCTGGGAACTGTTGCTGTTCCAGTTGGCGAACGAGAACTTCCGCTCTGATACCCGGCTCATCACCATTTTGCAGTTCGTTCGCCAGTTGCTGGAGCAGGATGTCAGCCGCAGCTTCGCCACCGAAGAACTGGGCCTGTACTCCGATGCCGAGGAGCACCAGCCCGACACGCGCACCCTGGTGCAGGAGCTGCGGGAGGAACACGATGACTTGCGCGAACGCCTGGAGAGCATGCACCGGCACCTGAGCGAAGCGACGTTTGAGAGCTCGGAACGCGTGCGCGCCGCCGGCATGGAGCTGGCGGAAGCCGTGCGTGCGCACATGCGACGGGAAGAGGAGGAGCTTATCCCAGCCCTGGTCGAGGGACGTTACCGGATGGCCCGCTGACCATTGCCAGGTGGAACTGGAGGAGCGAGAAAGCGACGAGGCGGAACCGAAGGCCATGACGTTTCGGCAATGTGTCGTGTTCTTGCTTGGCCTGGATCCGCCGGGCGTGGATCAGTTGCGGGATTTGCCTGAGGGGAGAAGCTGCACGCCGGCAGTGTGCCTGATTGTGCCATCAGGAGCAGCGGGGCTGCCTTGCATCGTTGAGCGTCAATTTTTCGAGGAGGGACTCATGAGCAGGAACGGTGAGCAGTGGAGTGCAGTCTTGGAGTGCAACAACATCGTGCGCCAGCGCCTGATGACCTGGGAGCTTCTGCTGTACCAGCTTGTAGATGGAAACTGCCGTTCAGACAAACGTCTGCTGGCCATTTTGGCTCGGGTCCTCGACGTAATCGAGGACGACGTCGAGCGCATTTGCGCGATCGAAGAGACCGGGCCCTTCCGCTACGGCGAGGAGAAGTTTCCCAGGGTACGCCTTCTGGTGGAGGAATTGTGGCGGGAACACAGCGGGCTGCGTGCGCAGGTACAGCGGGTGAGGATGGAACTGGGCGCCGCGCCGCTGCCAAAAGCGGAGCTGGTCGGACGTGCGTTGCACTCCGCGGGCATGGAACTCGCCCAGTCGATTCGCAAGCACATCCGACGCAACGAGGAAGAACTCATTCCGGCGCTGGTGAGCCCGCCCCCTCCAATCGCAGAAACCGCGGAGCCCGGAGGCCCCCTGGCGGCCGGATAGGCAGGGGGCAGATCTCCGACGTGCCGTCTCGATACGCGCGGGTGAGAAACAGCGCATCCCTGGCCCGTGGCATCCAAGCGGAGTAGGGCTGATCGAAGCGATGAGGGCCTACATCATCACCCTGACGGCGAGTCCCATGTTCTGGTTCGTCGTGTGGTGGATCGTGGTCGGCCTGATCGCCGGCTGGGCCACCGGGAAGATCATGCGTGGCGCGGGCTACGGCGTGCTCATGGATATTGTCGTGGGCATCGTGGGCGCGATCTTCGGCGGCTACGTCATGAGCAGCCTGGGCTTCTCCTCCGGCGGCGGTTTCTTCTACACCCTCTTTGTGGCCATCCTCGGAGCGGTCGTGCTCACCTGCCTGATTCGGATCGTCAAAGAAGCCTGATCGAACGCGGCCGGCCAGTTCCCGGCCCGCTACTCCTGCTTGAGCTTGACGCCGGCGGCGACCTCGACGGCCCCACCGATATTGCGGACTTTGACCTCGCCGGATTCTTTGGACAGCACCCGCAATCCCGCCGCGTTCGCCACCGTGACGTCACCGGAGGTATCCGAGATCTCGACCTGGCCGGCGCGGGTCACGCGGATCTGCCCGGACTGATCGCGCAGCACAACCCGACCACCGACGTCGGTGACCACGATCTCGCCGGAATCGTCGTCAATCTCCAGGTCGCCGCGGACGTGCGCGACATTAAGGTTGCCACCGCGGTTATGGATGCCGGCGCTGGCCGCCTGAGCCAGGTCAATATTTCCGTCCGAGCCGGCCACGCTCACTTCGCCCAGGCGGCGGAGTTTCATCTGCCCGGAGCGGCTTTCGATGGTGGACTTGCCCGCAACCTCCTCGATCACGACGTCGCCGGATTCCTTGCGCACCTGGAGCGGGCCGCCGATGCCACGTACGGTTAACGTTCCACTACCGTCGTTGATCTCGACTCCGCGCCCCATTCCGGAGACCTCGATCACGCCGGAAGTGTCGCGCAGGATCAGGAGCGTGTCTGCGGGCACGACCACTTCGAAATCGATCGGGTACTGCGCGCGGCCCCAATTGGAGATGGCTCGCGGGATGTCGGTGCGAATCGTCAGCTCCGGCGTGCCTTCGCCCGAAATCTTGATCAGCCGCTTCAGGATGCCTTCCTCGCCCAGCTTGAAGATCCAGGTGCGGTCGATGGAGACGTTCATGCGGACTTCCGTCGCCGCCGGGTCGCCGCGCAGGACGAAGTCGCCTTCCTCCACGTCGAACACGATGGTCTGCGCGCCTCGTGCCGAGACATTCATGGGGTAGGTCTTGCGACGCGGGGCGGCCCAGGCCGTGAAGCTGGAGGCCAGCAGCAGGCAAATCAGCAGGTGTCGAGACACACAGGCCTCCTCAGGGGGGCGCGTCAGCTTAGAACCGGGCGCAGTGCGCGGGGTTGTACCAATGGAGAGGGTGGCACCGGGAAAGAGTATGGCGGAAGCGAGTGCGAGTCGAACGCACCGGAGACGGGTTGACCCGCCTCCCGCCGGTTTTGAAGACCGGGAGGATCACCGGACCCCATGCGCTTCCGTTGTAGCGCTGAGCACTCAGCTATCAGCGATCAGTCAACATTAAGGGGCTAAAGCCCCTAGTCCATTTGCGGGAGGAGTGCGGCACGACTGAAGTCGTGCCCTTCCACCCCATGCGCTTCCGCGGTAAACCAGTGGCCCGTGGCCAGTCGTCAGCAAAATCTCACACCTTGTTGCGCCTTGTGGCGGCCAGGCGCTCCCTGGCCTTGGCCAGCGCTTTCTCCTCGGCCTCCTGCTTGCTCGCGCCCTGGGCGCGGGCAATCTGCGCCCCGGGCGAGACGTTGTCCGCCTTGCAATAATAGACGTCGCCCAGGCGGTACGAGGTCAGGTTGACCGGCCAGCCGTGCAGTTCAATCTTGCGCTCGGAGTAATCGGTCGGTTTCATCGCGTCACGCTCCAGTTCCCTCATGCACACGCAACCCAAGGGCCCTCGACTCGGGTTTCCCGGCCTGGTGAAAACGGCCGGGAGCCCTCCCTCGCTCGGGATGACGGCGCGAGGAAGGATGAGCCACCGCGACCAAGGCTACACAACCTCAGCAGCTCACGCCGCCTTGCTGGCCGTGGCCGGACCTTTCTCGACGGGCGCGCCCACCAGGTTGCCCCACTCGGTCCAGGAGCCGTCATAGTTGACGACATTCTTGT
The DNA here is from genome assembly GCA_035573675.1 of Terriglobales bacterium. Lineage (NCBI taxonomy): Bacteria > Pseudomonadati > Acidobacteriota > Terriglobia > Terriglobales > Terriglobales bacterium. Next base: position 24,355 of record DATMAB010000017.1, on the reverse strand, counting down.
AGCCGAGCAGGTACTTGAGCACGAACCAGGTGTGGCTGGAGCGCTCGCCGATGCGGCAGTAGGCGATCACGGGCTTGGAGCCGTCGATGCCTTCGGCGCCGTACAGCGCTTTGAGTTCGTCCGCGGACTTGAAGGTACCATCCTCGTTGCAGGCCTTGCCCCAGGGGATGCTGCGCGCGCCGGGGATGTGGCCGCCGCGCTGGCAGGTTTCCGGCAGTCCCGGCGGAGCCAGGATCTCGCCGGTGAACTCCTGCGGGCTGCGCACGTCCACCAGCGCCGCAGTCCTCTTGGCCTGGGCTTCCTGCACCTGCGGCAGGAAGGCGCGCAGGGAAAGGTCGGGAGCCGAGGCCTTGTATTGCGTGCGCGCGGCCTTGGTGGGGACGTCGGTGGAAAGCTCGCGCCCTTCGGCCAGCCACTTCTTGCGGCCGCCGTTCATCAGCCGGACGTCCTTGTGACCGTAGATCTTGGCCTGCCACAGCGCCCAGGCGGCGAACCAGTTGTTGTTGTCGCCGTAGAGGATGACGGTGGTGTCGTTGCCGATGCCGGAAGTGGCCATCAGTTCTTCGAACGCTTCCTTGGAAAGGATGTCGCGGCGCACGGTGTCGCACAGTTGCGTGTTCCACGCCCAGGCGATCGCGCCGGGCACGTGGCCCTCGTTGTAGGCGTTGGTATCCACGTCCACTTCCACGATTGCAACTTTAGGATCCTTGCTGTGCTGGGCCACCCAGTCGGTGCTCACCAGGACCTCGGGATGCGCATAGTCAGCCATGGGGAAACTCCTCCAATCTCGAGATGGACGTTGCTTCGGCCCGGCGTTCTCCGGACCGTGATTCCCTACCAGATGCGGGGACCGGCAACAAGGACTCCGCAAACGCGCGCGGGAAGCCTCGAGAGCAGGGGCGAACCGAAGGACGGGACGCCATCAACAGCAACAACAGCGGCCGCGAAGCACTGGCAGGTTCCGCATCCGGCCCCTAGAATATGCGCGGCCAAAAACCACTGTCAAACCCGGGAGGCAGTGTGCGCCGATATCCGTTCGTGCAGTTTGACGTTTTCACCTCGACCCCGCTGGAAGGCAACCCGCTGGCCGTCTTTCCCGACGGGCGCGGCCTCTCCGATGGCGAAATGCAGGCCCTGGCGCGGGAGATGAACCTCTCGGAAACAACCTTCCTTCTGCCGCGCGACCCGGCGATCGAGCGCGAGCGCGGCGTGCGCATGCGCATCTTCACCCCGGAGGAAGAGCTTCCTTTCGCCGGCCATCCTACGCTGGGCACGGCGTACTATCTGCACCGGCAGTCGGGCGCGGCCGAAGTGCGCCTGGAAGTGAACGCCGGCACCATCCCGGTCACCTTCCGCTCCGGCGAAGACGGCGTGTTCGGTGAAATGCGTCAGAACGACCCGGTGTTCGGCATGCTGCATCCCCGCGAGCCCATCGCCCACGTGGCCGGACTGGCCGTGGATGACCTCGACGCTTCCCTCCCCATCCAGACGGTCTCGACGGGCCTGATCTTCGCCATCGTGCCGGTGCGTTCGCGCGCGGCCCTGGAGGGCATGCATTTCGATCTGCACCGTGCGGCGGAATACCTGGAGAAGACCGACGCCAAGTTTCTGTATTTCGTCAGCCGGGACGTTCGCAACCCCAGGCGCGTCTGGAGGCCCGCATGATCTTCTCCAACGGCGAAGACCCGGCTACCGGTTCGGCGGCGGGCTGCGCGGCCGCGTGGATGGTGGCCAGCGGCGTCGCCCAGCCCGACGAGTCGGTCCTCATCGAGCAGGGCCGCCACGTGCACCGGCTCAGCCGCATCCATGTGCGCGCCGGCCGCCAAGGTGACCGTGTGGTCAACGTGCGCGTCGGTGGAAACACTGTGGAAGTGCTGCGTGGTGAAGTGACGTGGTGACCGCAACCAGCCCTGCAACGCGAGCAATGACGCGGGAGAACACCGGCAGGGCTCGCCCGGAATAGCACTTTGGTGCTACTGACGCCCGCGGCACTTTACACTGGCCGCCCGCTCCCGTAGGATTCGCGACGCTTTTTCTCGCCAGCCCGAGATAAGAAAAAATCCGAACCGGGAAGCGCACGGGACAGCCGCGCGGCGCCCGCGTCCCGGTCGCGGAATATACGAGGCGACATGAAAGGCAAGAAAACCATTCTCTGTGTGGACAGCAACGAACAGGCCCTTTCGATCCGCAAAGTCATCCTGGAAACCCACGGCTACCGGGTACAGACCGCCACCAACGCTGCCGCCGCGCTGCCGCTCTTTCAGGCGGGGGGCGTGGACCTGGTGCTGGCCGATCTGACGCTCACCGATACCGACGGCGCCCGGCTGATTGAGCAGATCAAGGCGCAATCGCCGCACACTCCCGCCATCCTGTTCTCCAATCGCGTGCGCATCTACGAGCGCGAGACCTGCGCCGATGTGTTTCTGCCCAAAGGCGCGTACTCGCCGGCCGAGGTGCTGGAGCGCATCCGGCACCTGCTGGCGCGCAAACGCGGCCCGCGGCGCATTCCGGCGTCGCAAGCGGCGCCGGGCGCGGCGCGGATCGGCGTCGCCTGATCCCATGCCGCCGAAAGTCGGTTATTCCACTCCCCTGCTCCACGTCGCGGAGATCGAGAGGTCGATCCGTTTCTACGGGCTTCTGGGATTCGTGACTGTAGATACCGACCGCTGCGACCCGCTGGGGTGGGCGCGCGTGCATTGTGAGGGCGGTGCGGTGATGTTCCTGAGAGCCGAAGAGGAGGTGGATCCTTCCGCGCAAGCCGTGTTCCTCTACATGTATACCCCCGACCTGGCTGGACTGCGCGAACACTTGCTGGCCATCGGAGTTAGAGTACCGCCAATCAAGCACCCACCGTACATGCCCAGCGGCGAGATCACCATCGCCGACCCCGATGGCTACACCATCTTTGTCGGCCACTGGGGAGCATCGGAACAAGAAGCCTGGGAGAAGCGTATCGGCGCGAAAACGTAGAGTCCCCCGTTCCGGATGAAGCTGCCCGTGAGGGTCGTGTATCATCAACGATTGCGATGGCGCCCATCATCCAGGCCGAGCAGGTAACCAAGGTCTATCGCGTAGGCAAGGTGGAGGTCCCGGCGCTCACCGGCATCTCCCTCAGCATCCAGAAAGGGGAGTTTGTCAGCATCGTAGGACCGTCGGGCAGCGGCAAATCCACGCTGTTCTATATCCTCGGCGGACTCACGCGGGCCACCTCCGGCCGGGTCCTGATCGACGGCGACGACTTCAGCCGGCTTTCCGACGCCGAGCTCACGCAGGCGCGCAAGCACAAGATCGGCTTTGTCTTCCAGAAGTTCAACCTGCTGCCCACGCTGGACGCGCGCTCGAACATCACTATCGCGCAGGATATCGCCGGACGCACCAACGGCTCGGCCGACCGGGAGCATTTCGATAGAGTGGTGAAGATGCTGGGCGTGGAGGGCCGCATGCAGCACCGGCCTTCAGAACTGAGCGGCGGCGAGCAGCAGCGCATCGCGCTGGCCCGCGCGCTCATCAACAAGCCGGCCATCGTGCTGGCCGACGAGCCCACCGGCAACCTCGACTCCCGCAACTCCGATATCGTCCTCAAGCTGCTGCGGCAGTCCAACCAGGAGCTGGGCCAGACGGTGCTGATGATCACCCACAACCCGGAAGCCGCCACCATCGGCGACCGCATCCTGCACATGCGCGACGGCCACCTCGTCACCCCGGACGAGGATCCGCAGTGGACCCACCACTAGCGGCCCGGGGGCGGCTGGCGTCCCAGGGCGCTTCGGTGTAGGATTTTCTTCCTGTCGAGGTTTTCGGGGACCATGTCTTCGGCTGCGCCCATTCTGACGCCCACGCCTACGCCTTCCGGCCGCTCCGGCGCGTTCCCCGTGCTGGTGTTCGTGCAGGGCGGCGAGCAGCGGCAGATCACGCTCGATCACACTCCGTTCACCGTGGGCCGCAAGACGGATAAGAACCTGGTCATCGCGGACGCGCGCGTTTCCCGCGACCACGCCGAGATCATCGCCGAGGGCGGCGACTTCTTCGTAGTCGACGTCGGCTCCAAGCACGGCACCTTCGTCAACGGCCAGCGCGTGGAGCGCCGCAAGCTCATGCCCGACGACCGCATCGAGTTCGGCATGCGCGACGGCGCGTTCGTGCTCTTCAATCCCGCCGGCACGCAGGCCTCCACCGCCCGCGAGTTCCTGAGCCAGATCCACGGCTTGCAGGTGCGCGCCGACGCCAGCGACCTGGAAAAGCTCACGCTCTTCCTCAACGCCGCTCGCAAGCTCAACACCTCGGGCGTGCTGGAAGAAGTGCTGATCACGCTCATCGAGACCACGTTGCGCGTCACCGGCGCCGAGCGCGGCTACGTCTTCCTGCGCCAGCCCGACGGTTCGCTGAAGCTGGCCGCGGGCCGCAACGCCAAGGGCCAGACGCTGGTGGATGACAGCACCATCTCGCACTCCATCGTCGAGGAGGCCGCCCATTCAGCTTCCTCCTTCCTGGTGACCGATACCACCAAGAACAGCGCGCTGGCCGGCCGCCAGAGCATCGTGGCCTACGACCTGCGCACTGTCATCTGTATCCCCTTGCGGCGCGGCTCCATGCAGCAGCAGGCCGGCGGCGACGCGACCACTCTCGGCGTCCTTTACATGGACAGCCGCTTCACCTCCAAGGACATCTCCAACGTCAGCCAGGACATTCTGGGCGCGATCGCGACCGAAGCCGCGTCGCTGGTGGAGAACGCCAACCTGGCCGCCGCCGAGGAGCAGGCCCGCCGCCTGCAACAGGAGATGGCCATCGCCGCCGCCATCCAGCAGCGGCTGATGTCGGTCACCATCCCGGAGGTCCCGTTCGCCAGCCTGAACGCGCGCAATCTTCCCTGCCGCGATATCGGCGGCGACTTCTTCGACGTGGTGATGACCAAAGACGGACTGACCGTGGTCATCACCGACGTCTGCGGCAAAGGCGTCTCGGCCGCCATCCTGGCTTCCATTCTTCAGGGCATGATCTACGCTCAGGCCGTGGCCGGCGTGCCGCTGCACGAGATCGTCACCGGCGCCAACCGTTTTCTGTGCGAAAAGTCGATCGGCGAAAAGTACGCCACCGTTTTCGTCGCCCGTCTCAGTCCGTCCGGCGAGCTGGAGTTTGTGAATTGTGGACACGTTCCGCCGGTGCTGGTTTCCAACGGCAGTGTCGCGCGCATCGAAGAGTCTAATCTGCCGGTGGGCCTGCTGCACGAAGCGTCCTATCAAGCCGGGCAGCGCAAGCTCGCGCCCGGCGACCGTCTCGTCCTGGTCACCGATGGAGTCACGGAAGCTGAGAACAGCCAGGGCGAATTCTTCGGCGATGAGCGCCTGGAGCGCGCTGCCGCCAGCGAGAACGCATTCGACAACCTCTTCTCCTCCATCCGCGAATTCTGTCGCGAGACGCCTCTGGGCGACGACTGCACGGTCGTCGAGCTGATCTATCGTGCGTAGCCGGCCGCCCCGCCGAATCCGTCGCACCTGAGAACGCCCATGGCCCAGCCTTCCAAGCCCACCGACGCCGAGGACCTGCGCAAGCCCATCCTGCCCGGCCAAGGCGCTTCCGACTACGAACGCTACCTGCGCACGGACGAACTCCTGGCTCTGCAGAAGCCGGCGTCGGACATGCTGCATCCCGACGAACTCACTTTCCAGGTGACGCACCAGAGCTCCGAGCTCCTGCTGAAGGCCGTGGCCTGGGAGATGGAGCGCGCCCGGCAGGCTCTCGCGCAGGGCGACTACGGCAATGCCGCCCGCCTGATGCGCCGCGCCAACTTCATCCTCGATTTCCCCGTCGGCCAGCTCCACATCCTGGAGACCATCACGCCTTACGAGTACCAGGTGATCCGCGCCGGCCTGGGACACGGCAGCGGGCTGGATTCGCCCGGCTTCTCCGCGCTGCTGCACATCGGGCCGCGCCTGGGCGAGGCGTTCTTCGCCGAACTCGACCGCCTCGGGCTCTCGGTCGAGCAGCTTTACAAACGGCACGCCGAGTTCTTCGGCCTGCACGAGGTCGCTGAATGCATGCTCGATTTCGACGAGCGCGTCCAGCTCTTCCGCTATCACCACTTGAAGCTCGCCCAGCGCATCATTGGCGGCGGCGTCATCGGCACCATGGGCACGCCCGTCGAAGTTCTCCGCCAGCGCATGGAGCACATCTTCTTCAAGCCGCTCTGGGACGTGCGCAACGAGATCACCGCCCGCGTCAATGCCGAACGCCAGAAGGAAACCTCCGGCCACGGCGAAGCGCCCCGCTACTGACCCGCTTGTTTCCCGCTGGTTCGCGGCGGAGAATAATGGTTTTCCGGGAGGTGTGCTATGGCCACCTATGTCATCCTCAGCCGTTTTTCTCCGGAAGCGTTCCGCGAGCCCAAGGATTTCAGGAAGCTGGCCGATGCAGTCTCGTCAAAAATCCGGAAGGACTGCAAGGGCGTGAGCTGGAAGGCCAGCTATGCCACTCTCGGCCGCTTCGACGTCGTGGACGTGGTCGAAGCCGATGATCCCCGGCAGATCGAGAAGGCGGCCATGATCATCCGCGCCTACGGCCACTCCACCACCGAGACCCTGTTGGCTACGCCCTGGAAAGAGTTCCTGGGCATGCTGTAGGTAGTCGACGAACCCTGCTGCTGATGTCTTGTCGGCTTGGCTTGGTGAGCCACAAGACCCTGCAAGTGGTTTCTTTTTCTTGGCGTTACGAGATTACCCGGCCTCGCCTTCGCGCCCTCACGCGAACCCAGGAGCTGACCTTTGCCCGTGACGTACGTCACATCCATAGCCATGCGCGAGCGTTGTAGAATCTCGAACATGCATTGGTTGCGCAAAGCCGCGGTTCTTTCCCTGGCGCTGAGCCTGGCGCCGGCCGCGGTTGCCGCCTGCTTGTTTCCGCTCGCGGAACTGACCGCCGCCGAGCAGGAATGCTGCCGCGTCATGCCTGCCGATTGCGGTGAGAGCAGCATGCCGGAGACGCACTCCTGCTGCCGGACCACCGCGAAGTCCAATACGGTTGTCTTCGCGCCGGCCAAGTCGTTCACGGTGCCTCCTCCGCTGGAGTTGGCCAGCCCCGTGGCTGCTGCCGCGGTCACGCCCCGGATGTTCCCCGCTGCGGCGCACGACATCTTTTCCTCTATCCACGCGCCGCCTGAGTCGCCGCCCGGCTCCATCACCGTCCTGAGGATCTAGCCCGCTCTCGTTTTTCCCGGAGACGCACGCGTGTGTCTCCACGACCGTTGGTCTTTGTCGGAGGGAGAAATGAAAGCGATCCGTGTCCTTGTGTACCTGCTCGCGGCTACCGCCTTGTGTCGCGCCCAGGCGGATGACCCCTATGCCCCGGTGGCGGCCCTGCTGCCGCAGCCGCATGCGGAGCGCCAGCCCGCAGCTCGGCCTATGACGCTCGAGGAGCTGGAAGCGGCGGCGCTCGTCAACAATCCCGAGGTCCGGGCCGCGGCCCGTCGCGTGGCTGTGCTGGAGGCGCGCCAGCCCGCTGCCGGCGCGCTCGACGACCCCTGGTTCATGTATCGCGGCTGGGGCGTCCCGCTCGAGCGTCCGTGGGACTTCAACCAGGCGCAGAACATGTTCATGCTCGGGCGCACCTTGCCCGGGCCCGGCAAGCGCGACCTGCGCTCTCAGGTGGCCTCCCGCGACGTTGAAGTCGCCCGCGCCGAGCTCGAAGCAGTCCGGCGCGCAGTCGCGGCCGAAGTCCGCAAGGCCTTCTACGAACTGCTCCTTAATGCGGACCAGTTGCGTCTGCACGACCAGCAGGTGGCGCTGGCACGGCAGGGCATCGAGTCGGCCCGCATCAAGTACGTGGTCGGACGTGTGCCTCAGCAGGACGTCCTCAAGGCGCAGATTGCTCTCACCCGCCTGGTGGACCACCTGGTGATGCTCGAGCAGGAGGGCTCCCTCGCCCGCGTCCGGCTGAACGCGCTGCTCGGCCGCGACCCGGCGGCTCCGCTCGAGGTCGCGGGCTCCTACGCGCCGCTCGCCGGGCTTCCCTCCGTTGCCGAACTGCAACGGCGGGCCCTCGAACGCCGGCCGGAGCTGGTGGCCGCGCGCGCCGCTGTTCAGCGCAGCCAGGCAGCACGCAGGCTGGCCGATAAAGCCTATTCCCCGGACTACAACCTCTCCGCCGGATACATGCTCCAACCGGATGGCTCCCGCTTCCGCAACTCGTACATGGCGGAACTCTCCATCAACCTGCCCTGGCTCAACCGCCGCAAACATGATGCCGAGATCGCCACCGCGCAGGCCGAACTGAGCTTGCAGGAGACGGAGTACGAAAGCCGGCGGGTCACAGTCTTCCGCGAGATCCAGGAAGCCCTGGTTCGAGCGCGCTCCGCCGAAAAACTTGTCCGGCTCTACCGCGACACCCTGCGGCCGCAGGCGCGCGCCGTGCTCCAGGCCACGGCCGCCGCCTACGAGACCGACCGCACAGACTTCCTCAACCTGCTCGACGGCCAGAACACCACCATCGATGTGGAGGTCTCCTACTTCCGCGCGCTGGCCGAGTTCGAAGCCCGCATCGCCGACCTGGAGCGAGCCGTGGGCGCGCCGCTGCCCCGCGGCACGAGCGCCCGTGTCGCTGAGTCCGAGCCGGAGGTGAACCCATGACTGCGCGTGAAACGAGATTCCTGTTTGCCGGAACGGTGCTGGGCGGCGTCTTGGCTGCCGGAGCCTTTCTGGCCTTGTGGCGCGATTCGACAACGCCCGCTCCGGCTGAACCGGCGCCAACCGGCTCCATGTCCGCGCACGGCGCGCATGCGGCCGAAACTGCCGCCACCGCGAACGCTCCCGCTGCGAAGAATGAAAAGCCAGCGCCCGGTCCGGTCGGCATGCTTGAGCTGACTCCGGAAGAGCTCGCCTCGATTGGCGTGGAAACGGTCGAGGTGCGCCGGCGCATCCTCGAGCAGGCCGTGACCGCCGTCGGCCGCATCGAGGAGGCCGAGACTCGTTTGGCCACCATCAGCGCGCGCGTCGGCGGCCGCATCGACAAGCTGCACCTGGACTTCACCGGCGAGAGTGTCCGCCGCGGCCAGCCGATCGCCGAGATCTACAGCCCCGAAGTCGTCTCCAGCGCCGAGGAGTACAGGCTGGCCCTCGAGAACCTGGAGCGGATGGGCGCGGCCGCACCGCAGGCCGTTGAGCAAGCGCGGGAGCTCGTTGCTGCCAGCCGGCGACGCCTCGAGCTCTGGGGTCTGACGCCAGAGCAGATCCGCTCCATCGAAAAATCGGAGCAGCCCTCCCTCCACATCACGCTCCATGCGCCCGTCAGCGGCATTGTGACCGAGCGGCGCGTCACCGAAGGCCAGTATGTCCGCGAGGGCGACGTGCTCTACACGCTCAGCGATCTCAGCACAGTGTGGGTCAAGGCCGATGTCTACGAGGCCGACATGCCGCGCGTTCGCCCGGGACAGGCGGCGGAGATCACCTCCGAGGCCCTTCCCGGCGAAACGCTTCGCGGCCGCGTCGGTTTTGTCGAGCCCATGGTGAACCCGCAGACGCGCACCGTGGCGGTGCGCATCGAGGTACGCAACCCGGCGCTGCGACTGCGTCCCGGCATGTACGTCATGGCCATGCTGCGCGGGGCGGCCGCCCGCAGCGTGCTTGCCGTGCCGCGCTCGGCCGTGCTCGATACCGGCATGCGCAAGGTCGCCTACGTGGCCAAGGGCGAAGGTGTCTTCGAAGGCCGCCAGCTCGAACTGGGCCCCGCGGCCGGCGACTACTTCCCCGTGCTTGCCGGCCTGAATGAGGGCGAGCGTGTCGTGGCCCGCGGCGGCTTCCTCATTGATTCCCAGACCCGCCTCGCCGGAGGCTTGTCGGGGATGTTCGGGGGCTCCAAGGAGTTCCAGCCCCCGGCCAAGGGAGAAGCCAAGGCCTGGAAGATCACTTTCCAGGTGGACCCTTCTCCTCCCCGCGGCTCCCAGGAAAACACGGTTCGGGTGCAGGTGCTTGACGCCGCCGGCAAGCCTGCAACGGACGCATCCGTACGCGTCGAGTTCTGGATGCCTGCCATGCCCGAGATGGGCATGGGCGAGATGCGTGCCGGAGCCGACCTGAAGTGGGATGGCTCCGCCTACTCGGGCAGCATCCGCTTGCCGTCGGCCGGTTCCTGGAACGTGACCGTCCAGGCCCGGCGCGGCACCGAGCGCCTGGCCGCCTACCGCACACGCGTGGACGCTATCTAAGGAGGCCGCGATGATCAACTGGCTGATTGAAGCTTCCCTGCGCAACCGCCTGCTGGTGATCCTGGCCTACGCTGCGCTCGCGGTCTGGGGCTACTGGGCCCTGCTTCGCACGCCCATCGATGCCATTCCAGACCTGAGTGAAAACCAGGTGATTGTGTTCACCGATTGGCCCGGCCGCAGCCCGCAGGAGGTCGAGGACCAGATCACCTACCCGCTCACCGTCAACCTGCAGGGGCTGGCGGGTGTGCGCACCGTGCGCTCCTCCTCCGCCTTCGGCTTTTCCATGATCAACATCATCTTCCGCGATGACGTGGACGTGTACTTCGCCCGCACGCGCGTCCTCGAGCGCCTGAACCTCGCCGCCGGCTTCCTGCCCCAGGGCGTGGTGCCGACACTCGGCCCGGACGCCACCGGTGTCGGCCAGGTGTTCTGGTACACCGTCGAAGGACCCTACGACCTTGGCACGCTCCGTTCCATTCAGGATTGGTTCGTGCGTTACCAGCTCAACGCCGTGCCCGGCGTGGCGGAAGTGGCCTCGGTCGGCGGCTTCGTGCGCCAGTACCAGATCGACGTCGATCCCATCCGCTTGCGCGCCTACAACGTCCCCATCAGCACTCTCTTCGAGGCCGTCCAGCGCAGCAACAACAACGTCGGCGCCAAGGTAGTGGAGTCGAACGACATGGAGCTGGTCGTCCGCGGCCTGGGCCTGATCCGCTCCACCGACGATATCGAGAACATCGTCGTGGCCTCAGCCAACGGCACTCCTGTTTACGTGCGCAACCTGGCCTCTGTTCAGCTCGGCCCGGAGTTCCGCCGCGGCGTGCTCGATAAAGGCGGCCGGGAAGCGGTCGGCGGCGTGGTCGTCATTCGCTACGGCGCCAACGCCCAGGAGGCGATCGACGCAGTAAAGCAGAAGATCCGCGCCATCGAGCCCGGCTTGCCCGAAGGCGTGCGCATCGTGCCCTTTTATGACCGCAGCAGCCTCATCCGGCGCACCGTGGATACGCTGCGTTGGGCGCTCATCGAGGAGATCATCCTCGTCACCCTCGCGCACGTGGTTTTCCTCTGGCATTTCCGCAGCATCCTCATCGTCACCCTGCCGCTGCCGCTGGCCGTGCTGACTTCGTTCCTGCTGATGCACTACGTCGGTATCTCTTCGAACATCATGTCGCTGGGCGGCATCGCTATCGCCATCGGCGTGCTCGTGGACGCCGGCATCGTCATGACCGAGAACGTCATCCGCCACGCCCAACGCTTCTCTGAAGAACATGGTGACTACGTCCCGCACATCATGGAGATTACGCTCGCTGCCGCCAGGCTCGTGGGCCGCCCCATCTTCTTCTCCATGGCCATCATCATCCTGGCCTTCGTGCCCGTCTTCGCCCTCACCGGCATGGAAGGCAAGATGTTCCATCCCCTGGCCTTCACCAAGACTTTCGCCATGGTGGGCTCCACCATCCTGGCGGTCACGCTGGTGCCGGTGTTGTGCACGCTTCTCATCCGCGGCCGCCTGCACCCCGAGGAGCAGAACCCTGTGATGCACCGGCTCCAGGCGGTGTACCGCCCCGTGCTGCGCTGGGCATTGACGCATCGCCTGGCCACGCTTGCCGTCGCCGCCGCCATCTTCGCCTCTGCCTTGCTGGCCACCACCTCCATCGGCTCCGAGTTCATGCCGCCGCTCGACGAGGAGAGCGCCTTGTTCATGCCCATCGCCGATCCCGGCATCTCTCTCACCAAGGCCGCCGAAATCCTGCGCCAGCAGACGCGCATCATCTCCGAAGATCCTGCCGTCGAGATGGCCGTCGGAAAGATCGGCCGCGCCGAGACGTCCACCGATCCCGCTCCCATCAACATGACCGAAACCATCGTCACGCTGAAGCCCAAAGACCAGTGGCCGGCGGGCACGACCAAGGATGACATCCTGCGCCGCCTGGACGAGAGGACCCGCATGCCGGGCGTTACCAATATCTGGACCCAGCCCATTCGCAACCGCATCGACATGCTCTCCACCGGCATTCGCACCCAGGTAGGCGTCAAGGTGTTCGGCGCCGACCTGGAGACCATTGAGCGCACCTCGCGCGAGATCGAGGCGGCGTTGCGCACCGTTCGTGGCGCCGTCGACCTGTACGCCGAGCGCATCACCGGCGCGCCCTATCTGGAGATCGAGATCGACCGCCAGGCCGCCGCCCGTTACGGCATCAACGTGGGCGACGTGCAGGACGTCATCGAGACCGCCATCGGCGGCAAGAACCTCACCGTCACCATCGAGGGCCGCCAGCGCTTCCCCGTGCGGGTACGTTATGCACGCGATTTCCGTGAAGACATCGAGGAGCTGCGCAGCGTCCTAGTCTCCGCCCGCATGGGCACGCAGATCCCGCTGGGGCAACTGGCGCGGATCCGCACCGTCATGGGCCCATCCATGATCTCCAGCGAGAACGGCCTGCTGCGCGGTTCCGTTCTGCTCAACGTCCGTGGTCGCGACGTGGGCACGTTCGTCGAGGAGGCGCGTCGCGTCGTGGCCGAAAGAGTCAAGCTGCCTCCCGGCTACTTCATCGAGTGGAGCGGCCAGTATGAGAACCAGTTGCGCGCCCGCCGCCGCCTGCAGCTCGTCATCCCCGGCGTGCTGCTGGTCATCTCCGTTCTGCTCTACATGATCTACCGCTCCTGGAAGGAAGCTCTGCACGTCATGCTGGCCGTGCCCTTTGCCCTGAGCGGCGGCGTCTTCCTGGTGAAGCTGCTGGGCTACAACTTCTCCGTCGCCGTCTGGGTGGGCTTCATCGCCCTGTTCGGCACCGCCGTGCAGACGGGCGTGGTCATGGTCATCTACCTCGAGGAGGCCGTGAAGCGCCGCATCGCCGCCCAGGGCGCCTTGACCCGCGAGGCCTTGCACGAAAGCGTGATGGAAGGCGCCTTGCTGCGGCTGCGTCCCAAAGTGATGACCGTCGCTACCGTCGTCGCCGGCCTGCTGCCCATTCTGTGGTCCACGCGCACCGGCGCCGAAGTCATGAAGCCGCTGGCTGCACCCGTCCTCGGCGGCATGGTGAGTTCGCTCCTGCACGTGCTCATCGTCACCCCGGTCATCTTCACCTGGCTGCGCGAACGCGAACTCGCCGCGCCCTCCGGGCCGCCTCGGACTCAGCCGTCGGAGAGCGCTGGCCTGCCGCCCATGGTGACGGGTTAAGAAAGCGAGGAACAGATAATGACTGCCCATACGCCTCGCGCCGAGGATCACGGGCGCACGCTGCCCACCTTCCCCGGTTGGCTAGAAGCCGCCCCCGAGGTAAAATTGCAACAGCGAGCGGGAGTAACTCAGCGGTAGAGTGCGACCTTGCCAAGGTCGAAGTCGCGGGTTCAAATCCCGTCTCCCGCTCCAGATTCGGTTTTTGGCGGCGGGGCTCTCGCAGGCCTGGCCGGCTCTGAGCTAGTGGCTGCGAGTGTCACGGCCCTCGCCACCGGCGAGGGTTTCGAGCCTCCGGCCTTGTTCTTTCCCAAAAGGCGCGGTACCCAAGTGGTAAGGGAGAGGTCTGCAAAACCTTTATACGTGAGTTCGATTCTCACCCGCGCCTCCAAGCCCTCCCAATAGTTCGAGAACGTCCACAATCCACCCGCGCCCTCGAGCTTTCGCCCGCGCCCAACCACCCATCCCCAAGAGCGCCGAAAATTTCTCTTGACATGCGCAGGCAACTGTCATACTGTCCTATGACAGTAGGCCGCCGATGATATTCCAGATCAATTACAAGTCGGGCAAGCCGATTTATTTGCAATTGGTGGACCAGATCAAGGCCGCAGCCGCCTCAGGTGCCTTGCAAGCCGGTGAGGCCCTGCCTTCTATCCGGCCGCTGGCCGAGGAACTGCGGGTGAACCGCAACACCATCGCCAAGGCCTATTCCGAACTGGAGAACCTGGGAGTGGTAGAAACGCGGCCGGGCCGAGGCTGCTTCTTGAAGGAAAACCACGCGTCCCTGCGCAAGGAGGTGCGGCGCAGGCTGCTGATGGAGGAGATTGACCAGGCCATCGTGCAAGCGCACCACTTGCAGGTGCCGCGCGATGAGTTCCTGGAACTGATCCATGAAAGAATGGCGGCCCTAGAGGACAAGCGGCGCGCCAATCAGGAGGGCTGAGGCGATGAACGACTCCATTCCCGCCATCGAAATCCAGGACCTTACGTATGCCTACGGGCGCGCCGAGGCGGTGCGCAACCTGAGCCTGACCGTGCTGCCGGGCCGCTGTTATGGCCTGTTCGGACGTAACGGCGCGGGCAAGACCACCACCATGAAGTGCCTGCTGAACCTGTTGCGTCCGCAGAGCGGGCAGGTGCGCGTGTTCGGCATGGACCCGGCCAAGCACGAAGTGGCGGTGAAGCGTCGCCTTGCCTATGTGCCGGACCAGGTGGCGTTTTATCCCTGGATGACAGTTAGCGAGACGCTCGACTACCTGGCCAGCTTCCGCGAACAGTGGAACCGGAAAACGGAGCAGGAGCTACTGGAGCGGTTCCGGCTGGACGCGGGGCAGCGGACGGGCGATCTCTCCAAGGGCCAGCGTACGCAGGTAGCGCTGATCGCGGCCGTCTGCCCGGAGACGGACCTGCTGGTGCTGGATGAGCCGACCTCGGGCCTGGACCCAATCGTGCGCCGCGAATTCATCGAGACGGTGATCGGCGCCTATCAGGAGGGTGACCCGGGTAACCGCACCATCTTTGTCTCCACCCACCTGATCACGGAGTTCGAAGGCCTGATCGACGAATTCACCCTGGTGGACGCCGGCCGGGCGGTGCTGACGCTGGAAGCTGACGCGGCGCGCGAGCGCTACCAGAGGATTCGCGCCCGCTTCGCGCAGGCGGCGCCACAACTGGAGCTGAAGGGCGCGATGCGGGTGCGGCGCAACGGGCGCGAATTGGAGGTCATCGCCGATGGCGCCGCCCATGATATTGAACAGATCTTGCAGCAGCACCAGCCGGAGGCAGTCAGCCGCGAATGCCTGACGCTGGAAGAGATCTTCGTGACCACGCTTAAGGCGTAGGGAGGGCGCGAATGAAACCGAGGTCTGTGCAAGTTGCCAAGGAAGCGCGCCAACTGGCGTGGCCGTGGGCAATGGTGATGCTGCCCGGACTGTTGTTCCTAGCGTCTCCGTGGGCGAGCACTTTCCTGGCCGTGCAAATCAGAGGCGCACTGTGGCGGCGGATGGATTGGGAGTTGATTCTGGTAGAGGCCGGCGCCTTTCTTGGCACTGCACTGCTGGCGGCGTTGACGCTGGGCGCCGAATTTCAGTACCGCACACTGGCGCTGCGCCTGGCCCAGCCGGTGGAGCGGCACGAGCTGTGGCGGCAAAAATTCCTAGTTACCATCGCTGCGGTGGCGCCGCCCGCAATGATTTATGTGCTGGTGTTCGATATGCGCTTCGGGCGGCCGTTCGCAGTCATGGCCGCAGTCTGGATCGTGGTCATTACTGCCAGCGCTATACCTGCCACGTTATTGGCCCGCTCCACTTTGGGCGCTTTGGCGCTGATGTGCTTCCCTCAGGGGGCCGTGCAGGCCGGCTGGGCGTTGTCCGAGAAGTACGGCCCGTTCCCACAGGCGTTCTGGTGGGCGGTCGCAGTCGTGGTGGTGGCCTACGTCGCCGCCATGATCTGGCTGGGCCGGCGCATGCTGGTGCGCTTCCAGGCAGTGGAAGGCATGCAGGCGGGTGAGGCATTCGTGCCGGGCGCACACTTGGTGCCCGAGTTTGTCGCGGCTTGGTTCCGCTGCCGCCCCACACAACCGCTCGCCAATCTGGTGCGGCGCGAGCTTCGCTTGCTGCGCACTCTCTGGATGCTCAGTCTGTTATCGGTGGTCGCCTGGATTTTCGTTGTGGCTTTTCGCCTGATGCCGCTCGGTCCGGGCCGACAATCCTGGAGGGCCGAGGTGGTCTTCGGCCTGACTGTGATTTTCAGCTTCCTGATCGCCGTCCTGGCTGGCGTGCTTTCGTTGGGCGAAGACAAGAGCTGGGGCACGCACTCCTGGCACATGACGTTGCCGGTTTCCATCTCGGTGCAGTGGCTGGTGAAGCTGGGGACAGCGGCCTTCACCAGCGTGATGTGTGCGTTCGCCCTACCCATGAGCGTGCTGCTCGTGGGCGGCTGGCTGCGCGGCTCGCCCTGGCTGTACGTGCATCACGAGCTCCTGTGGACCTGGCCGCTGGAAGTTGCGCTCAGTACGTTCACCGCCTTCTGGTGCGCGTGCGCGGTGAAAGGTGCGGTTCGGGCAACGCTCTGGCTGGCTCCAGTGGTCATCGGGGTCCTGTTCGCGGGCGAGGCCGGCGCGTGGCTCGCAGACTTCATCGGTTCGCATGGCGGGTTGGTAGAAGGCGCGGTGGCCAAGC
This sequence comes from Terriglobales bacterium, assembly GCA_035573675.1. Classification (NCBI taxonomy): domain Bacteria; kingdom Pseudomonadati; phylum Acidobacteriota; class Terriglobia; order Terriglobales; species Terriglobales bacterium. Next base: position 7,806 of record DATMAB010000017.1, on the reverse strand, counting down.
TCGATCCGATTACCCTGAACCGTGTCTTTGCGTACATCTGGAGCAGCCTTACGCCGGCCGGGCTGCTCGCTCTGGCCTTGGTGCCCCTGTTTGCCCTGGGGTTGATGCAGAGTCGTCGGCTGTTTCGCGCCGAGGGGGACGATACCAAGCTGCACGTGGTTCGCTGTGCGACGCCACTGCTTGCCCTCAACCTGGCGGGAGCCTTTGCCGGGTCGCTGTTCATGGCGTTCTCGATTGAGGCTGTGCGTCAGGAGGACGCAATCCTGCGCGAGACGCACGTCGCCATCGAGATCCTACATTCTGCGAACACCCGTCCCGCAGCGGCTCCCCAACAGCTCACGGTGAATGACTTGGCCAGGGTTGCGCCGCTCTCCGACCAGACGCGGCGCTGGCTGGGGGACGCCAGCATCATCGCGGTGCCGGAACCGTTTGCGGCGAACACCAACACGGCGCTCGGTTGCGGGTGGTGGTGCTACTGGCAATTCCTCCCGGGCGCCCCGGGCAGGACGGCGGTGCCCTATTCCGCGGTGATCCGCATGGCCGGCGGCGGACACAATTGCTCCATGAGATTCACCCCGGTGGGGGACGCCCGGTACGGCACCCTGGGGGCCATGTGCGACTAGACGCAAAGGCAATATGCTCTTGCGAGTTGATTACAAGTCCGGCCAGCCGGTCTATGCGCAACTGCTAGCGCAGATCAAGACGGCGGCTGCGTCGGGAGCGCTGCATCCCGGGGAGTCGTTGCCGGCTATCGGTCCGCTGGCGGAGGAGCTGCGCGTCGGCCGCAACAGCGTGGCCAAGGCGTACGCCGAACTGGAAAACCTGGGCATCATCGAGCTGCTTCCGGACACCGGCTACCGCCTTAAGGAGCCTCATCGGCCGCTGCGGAAGGAAGTGGCACGCGCGGCCGACGCCGGCGCCAGTAGCCAACGCCGCGCCCGGCGTGCGATCCGCACCACGGTCACCTACGCGCTGCTCAGCTTGCTGGCGGCGGCGCTGTACTTTGGGCTCGTGGGCCTCTTCGGTGCGCTGCTCGTGCGGGCCGGGCTGCTGCGCGGCGAAGTGGTGGCTCTGGGGACGGCGCTGTTCCTTGCGGCGGTGTTTCTGCCGCTGCGCAATCGTTTGCAACGGGCGGTGGAGCGCAGGGTCTTCCGCAAGCGCCATAACGTGCCGCGCGCGCTGGAGACGCTGAAAGCCGAGTCCTGGTCGCCGCCCAGCCTGGACGCCTTCCTCGAAAAAGTTATCGAGACGTCGGAGAGCATCGTCGGCGTGCGGCCCATACTCATCCGCGATCACGGCGAGGTGCTGGCGCTGGTGAATGCGTTTCCGGCGCTGCGCTCGGCGCGTGAACCCGTGGCGGCGGGCAATCACTTCCTGATGCCGCTGTTTTCGCAGGATGAAGTGCTGGGCGTACTGCACCTGGAGGCCAAGCCCGCCGGCGGAACCTACGATGCGGAAGATTGGGAATTTCTGAGGGCGGCGGCCGAGCAGGTGACGAGCGCAGCCAACCAGTTCCGGCTGCGCAACGAGCGTCGGGAGTCGGAGTACGCGTTCGACATTCAACGCGCGTTGCTGCCCCGTGAGACGCCGCAGCCGCCGGGCTTTTCGATTGCCGGCGCATGGCAACCGGCGCGTACTGTAGGCGGCGATTACTACGACGTGTTCTGGCTCAACGAGACGCAGCTGGCGCTGATTGTGGCCGACGTTGCCGGCAAAGGCGCGCCGGCTGCGCTGCTGATGGCCAACGTCCAGGCCGCCACCAGGGCGTACGCGACCATGACGCCCTCGCCGCGGGAGCTGTGTAGCCGCGTGAATCGGGCGATTTGCGCCAGCAGCGCCGAGAGATTCGTGACGTTTTTCTACGCCGTGCTCGACCCCGCCGAGCGACGCCTGACCTACACCAACGCCGGGCACAATCCGCCGCTGGTGGTCTCGCGCGACGGCGCCTGCCGCAAGTTGGCAACCGGCGGCCCCGTTCTCGGCCTATTGGCGCAAGCCGAGTTCGAGCAGGATGCCCTCGAGCTGCGCGCGGGCGACCGGCTGTTGATCTTTACCGACGGCCTGGTGGAAGCCGAAGGCGGCGACGGCGAGGAATTCGGCGACGAGCGCCTCTTTACCGCCATGACTGCTAGCGCGGACGTCACCGCACCCGCCTTGCGCGACTCCATCATGCAGGCCGTGACGCATTTCTGCGGCGCCGACTTCGCCGACGACGCGACCTTGCTGACGGTGGTGGTCAAGGGAGGACCCTCGGGGCAAACGTGAGCCTTGTAACTAACGTCTCCGCCCAGACAGGCCGGGTTGGAATTCACGAAGGATCTTCCCGGGGCTCCCAGGAACTTGAGCAAGATTTGAGCAAGGACCTCACCGAACACCGGGTAAAATGGCCCAGTTGGAGGGAGGGTACAAGCAAGACGGGTCAAGGAGATAGAGAACCCGCACAAGTCGGCAAAACCTTTATACGTGAGTTCGATTCTCACCCGCGCATCCAGTTCCCTTCCCAGAGTTCCGAGCCGTGGCGTTCAAGTGGCGCGAGCCATCCCCCTCATTCTGGTTGCACTTTGGGCACTGCCTGCACCGTCACAGCATGCGGAGGTGTCTCTCACACCGATGGCCGCAGCGTCGGCGCAAGATTGGGCGAAGCAAGCGCTGGAGAAGTCGCCACGGCACCAGGAGTGGGTGGCCATCAAGGACGGCACGCGCGTGATCCACGCGTTCGTGGTGTATCCCGAGGTCAGGCAGAAAGCACCGGCCGTAGTGGTGATCCACGAGATCATGGGCCTGACGGACTGGGTGCGCAGCGTGGCCGACCAACTGGCCGCGGCGGGATACATCGCCATCGCGCCCGATCTGCTGAGCGGCAAGGGCCCGAACGGCGGCAAGACCAGTGACTTTGCGGACGTGAACGCGGTGCGGGAGGCGATCCGAGCGCTGGATCCGGCGGCGGTCATCGCCGACCTGAACGCCGTGACCGACTACGTCCAGAAGCTGCCCGCGGCCAGCGGCAAGGTGGCGGTGGCCGGATTCTGCTGGGGCGGAGGCAAGTCGTTCCGTTTCGCCACGTTCCGACCGGACCTGACGGCGGCGTTCGTCTTCTACGGGCCGGGTCCGGAGAAAGTGGACGCCATCCGCGCGCCGGTCCACGGCTTCTACGCCGAGAACGACGCCCGCATCAACGCTGCGCTGCCTGCAACCGAGGCCGCGATGAAAGCCGCCGGAAAGAAGTTCGAAGCGGTGACCTACGCGGGCGCAGGCCACGGCTTCATGCGCGCGGGCGAAGCTCCTGACGCCACTCCGGAAAATCGCAAGGCCCGCGAAGACGCCTGGAAGCGCTGGCTGGAGCTGCTGAAGGCGATGTGACTTCACGGCCTCTTTCCCCACGTCTGCGCCAAAAAGGCGTGGCGCAGACATGGGGCACCGGGCAGTAGAGCATAACCCGACGCTTCGCCCTTTCTTCGCCCAGCCAATCGAATGTTCCGATTCCGGAACAAAAATCACGCCTCCAGCTTACGCCCTGCTGAACCGTGGTAGGTTCGCACGCTTCACCCGAACGAATCTCTGGGTCCGGAGGTAGAGATGCGTCGCCTGTTCGCTGCGGTTCTGTTTGCCGTGAGTATCTCAAGCGCTCTTGCGCAAGACACAGGCACTGAGCCCGACTCGGCCGCCACTGCGACGGAGCCAACCAAGGTGACGGAGCCCGCTCGTGATCCTGCGGCACTTGCAGCGCTGGAGGCCGCGGTTGCAGCTACGGGCGGGAGGATCGCGCTGAGTCAGGTTCGAGACTGCGTAGCAGTTGGCCGCATGCAGGCGGCGGACGGGAGCGGGCTCGGCAGCGGCAGCTTCGTCTGGAAGGATGCAGGCCGGGAATTCCGCTACGAGAATCCGCGGCCTGATGGTCCACAGGTCGTCGTTAGCGGGCGTGGTCGCCCCGCGTTAGCACATGGCGGTAGGACAGAACGACTGCGGGGCCAGACCACGCTCAATCACGTAGCGCCACATCTGGCCGGTGTGGCCTTGTACAACCGGCTGGCGGATACCCGGTATTCGTTGCGCGTGCTGGGACCGGGAACGGTCAACGGAAGGCCTGCGGTTGTGGTGCGGACGTATCTAGCCTCGGCGGAGCCCGTGCTGGCGGAGGCGACACAGCAGGACTGGTTTCTGGATGCAGGCATGGGCCTTCCGCTACGTGTCGAAATTCAGGTTCCAAGTCCGGACGGAACGGGTTGGCAAGTTGCGGCGATGGAGCTTTCGGACTTTCGGGTCGTCTCTGGAATCGTGGTCCCGTTTCAGATCGTGACTTGGTTTGGCGAACAGCCCCAGGCGTTGATGGTTCTGGATACCTTCTCATTCAACACGGGGCTAAGTCCAACGGAGTTCGAGGCACCAACGGGAGGTGGGCAGTGAATTGCCCTTCCTTGCGGTGCCTAGCGGTCATTCTCCTGCTCTGCACATTGCGCTCCAGCGCTCAGATGGAAGCCAACCTGGAACAAGGGCTTAAGCCCTACGGCCAGTATCAGGGTGGCGATATCGACTCCGTGAGCCTGACAAGCGGCAACTTGGTGCTGCATATTCCGCTCGTCTCGTATCCGCAGCGCGGTCAGAATCTGACGCTCGACTTTCAGATCGTCTACAACAACAAGAGCTGGGAAGTGAAGTTCTATCCCATTCCGCCAGAGAACGGCTACCTCAAATGGACATGGCGGGGAAGCGGGCCAACTGTTGTCAAGGATCAGCACCTACGAATCAAGTGGGTGGTTGAGGTCTTCGACGATGGTTCAGGCAATCCCATCACCTTCAATCATCACTCCGCTGTATCCCCTGACGGCGCCGAGCACGAGCTCAACACCATATCTTCGAGCACTTATCTGTCGCTAGATGGAACGGGCATCCGCTATGAAGCCGGTTCTTCGCCCCAGGTCGCCATCGACCGCAACGGCGTGCGTTACCTCCTCAACGGATTCTCCGGCTCCTTTACGAAGTACGCCAACCCCAGCAGTGCTGAGGACCCCAACGGCAACAAGATCACAACTGGTTCGAGCTATACAGACACGCTCGGACGGGTCATTCCTGCCCGAGTATCAACCACGAACCTGACGAACTGTCCATCAGGAACTTTGGATGCGGAGTTGTGGAACCTGCCCGCCCCCTCTGGCGGTACTGCAACCCTCAAATTCTGCTTCAAGAGCTTTTCGCTCCAGACCAGCTTCGGGGCCTCCGGCGTCCAGGAAGGAACCGCCTCTCCAAGGTTGCTGTGGGCTGTAGTGTTACCGGACCTGACCAAGTGGCTCTTTAACTACAACACCTACGGAGACCTCACCAGCATCACGCTGCCGACAGGCGGCACCATCACCTATAGCTGGGGCAACGCGAGCTTTAGTTCCTGCGTGGAGCCCGCGACACCGAAAAGCCGGGTCGTGCTATCGCGCACACTCAACGCCAACGACGGGTCGGGCGCCAAGACCTGGTCCTACACCTGGGGATCTGCAATAGGTGGAGACGATGTGAACGTGGTGACTGATCCGGATGGGAACGATACCGCACACACGATCGGTGCTCTGAACTGCGCGCCGCTCGTGACCCGCACCCAGTATTTCCAGGGTTCACGGGCGAGTGGAGTTGTCCTCAGGACCGTAGAAACCACCTATGTCGCCCCGGCCCCGTCGAGCTATGCCGGAGGGATGCCAACCGCGATCAAGACCACGTTGGAGGATGGCAAGGTCAGCAAGGTCGTGAACACCTATGACATCGACCATGGTCTCGGCTTCTCGTGGTACGACCAGAACGACCCTGGCATCTTCTACACCGGCAGCTACGGGAATGTCATCCGCAGATCGGAGTACGACTTCGGCCAAGGGGCTCCGGGGCCATTCGTTCGGAGAACGCTGACGGACTACCGAGCCTTCGAAGCGACCGGTACTTCCTACAAGACCGCCAACCTGCTCGACCTGGTATCGGCCACCACGGTCTTCTCCGACGCCGGGGAAACCCAGCAGAAGGCCCGGACAGAATACAAGTACGACGAATCCAGCCTGCAGCCCTCGGGCATCACTACCCAGCGCAACGCCAGCCCGCCGGGGCCGCGAGGCAACCTGACGACAGTCCGGCGCTGGCTGAATCCCGGCGGAACGTACCTCTCCAGCCCCACTACCTACTTCGACACGGGCATGGTCTATCAGGCTAAAGACCCGCTGCTGCACACGACGACCTACACCTATTCTTCGGCCTTTGCCGGCGCCTACCCCACGCAGATTCAGTACCCGACCACCGGCTCAACCACACACATCGTCTCGCGCAACTACGACTTCAACACCGGCCTTCTAACCAGCGCGACCGACGAGAACAACCAAACCATGACTTTTGTCTACGACAACATGTTCCGGCAGACACAGGAGAACCGTCCGGACAGCGGGCAGACCACTTGGGCGTACACCAATTCCGCGCCGTTCAAAGTCACCGCAACCGCCAAGATCACCTCGACCATGAACCTGGTGAGCGAGGCGGAAGTGGACGGCCTGGGGCGCGTTAAACAGACGCGTCTGACTTCCGATCCCGAGGGCACGGTCTACGTTGATACCACTTATGACAACGTGGGCCGGAAAAAGACCGTGAGCAACCCGTATCGCTCAACTGGCGAATCGACCTACGGCATCACCGAATATCAGTACGACGCCCTGGGCCGGGTGACCAAGGTCATCCCGCCCGACGGCTCGCCGACAGCGAACAACGTAACTACCACTTATGCCGGGCCGACGGTCACGGTCACCGACCAGGCGGGGAAGGTCCGCAAGAGCGAGACCGACGCTTTGGGGCGGCTGATCCGTGTCTGGGAGCCCAACGCCTCCGGTTCGCTGGTCAACAAGACACGCTACTTCTACGACACGCTCGACAACCTCGCCTGCGTGCTGCAACTTGGCACTGACGCCGAGCCTACGAACTGCGCTTCGCCCAACGCCAACTGGCGCCCGCGGACGTTTGTCTACGACTCGCTTTCACGGCTGACCTCGGCCACCAACCCCGAGTCCGGCACCATCACCTACACCTACGACAACGATGGCAACGTCCTGACCAAGGTCGCTCCCAAGCCCAACCAGCAGGGCACGCTGACAGTTACGACGACCTACACTTACGACGCGCTGCACCGGCTGACGCAGAATTCCTACAACGACGGTGCGACGGCTACCGTGAAATACGGCTATGACGGGGTGGCGCTCACCGGCTGCACTACCGCTCCGCCTGCGCTGACCATCGCGAACGGCAAGGGCCGGCGCACGGCCATGTGCGACGCCTCGGGGGCCACGTCGTGGAGTTACGACCCGCTGGGCAGAACACTGACCGAGAAGCGCACCATTATGGGTTCCAGCGCCGTCACCAAGACCATCGGCTACGATTACAACTTCGACGGGTCGTTGAAGACTCTGACCTATCCCAGCGGGCGGGTCATCACCTACACGCCCAGCGCCGCAGGGCGGACGGTTTCGGCGGTGGATACGGCCAACGGCATCAACTACGCGACCGGGGCGCTGTACGCGCCGCACGGCGCGCTGCGCTCGCTCGCCAACGGCGCCAGTCTGGTCTCGACCTTCTACTACAACAACCGCTTGCAGCCTTGCCGCATCTCGGTGAAGAGCAGCGGCACGGCGCCCACCGACTGCGCCAACGCCAGCATCGGCAACGTGATGGACTTCACGTACAATTTCGATCAGGACTGGGGCGCGGGGGTGAAGAACAACGGCAACGTGGCCTCCATCAACAACAACCGCAATCTGAACCGGGGCCAGCGCTTCACCTATGACGAGCTGAACCGGG
>DATMAB010000016.1 GCA_035573675.1 Terriglobales bacterium | reverse complement strand
TTCCTCGGTGGCGTTCGGCGCAAGCACCAGGCCGGTGTCCACGGTGTCGATGGCGCGCTGCGCGAACTTGGCCACGTCGGCCAGCTTCTCATCGCGGTCGAGATCGGTCTCCCGGGTGCGATCGGCCAGCACACTGGCGGTCATGGCCAGAGCCCAGGTGTTGTCCGGGTCGTACTCGATCGACTTGCGGCCCATCTCGATGGTCTTCTCCGCATTGTTGGCGTTCTGGTATCGCTGTTGCAGCACCTGGTACAGCGTGCCCCGTAGCCGGCTGGTGGGGAAGCGGGTCACGAAATCCGTGGCAGCGGCTTCCGCAGCGGCCATGTCGGCGTTGTTCACTACCGCCATGTAGGCCGCCTGCTCTTCGGCAGTCTGTGCCTGCAGCACACGACGTCCGGGGGTTGCGGGCGCCGGTTGGCTGGGTTGGGAACCGGCTTGCGGCTGGCCTGCCGGCGGTTGCTGTTGCATGCCGGCGGCGCCGCTTACGGACATTGCCATCAGCGCCAGGCTCAGGATCAGGATTGAGGATGATTTCTTCATCAGCGGTCTCCTTGGATGTTGCTCGCGCCGGGCGCCCGCAGGCGGCCGGACGGGTTCAGGCCTACGGCCTGGCCGCCTGCGGTTCGTAGGGCTGGGCCAGCCCTCGTTCCGCCGCGGCCCGGGTGTCGGGCGTGGTATCACCCGCGGCCAGCGCAGCACGATAGTGCGAAACGGCGGCATCGCGGTTCTCTTGCAGGTCAAAGATCCTGCCGAGGTAGATATGGGCCCAGGCCACCAGACGGGGCTCCCGGGCCAGTTCCAGAGTGCGTTCGAAGTAGAGGCGCGCTCCCTCCATGTTGCCGCTGCGGGTGGCGGCGCGCGCCAGCAGGAACAGCGCCCGCGCCGGGTCCTCGCGGCGGGCTTCCAGCGCCTGGCGGGCCAGTTGTTCGGCCGTGGCCGTGTCTCCCCGCGCCAGCCGGTCTTCGGCCAGAACCAGCAGCGGGACTTCGCCCGGCCGCGACGTTTGCAACACTTCAGGCGCGGACTGCGCGGCGAACTGCACCTCGCGGGCGCGACCGATCTCCTCCGCCGCGGGCAACTCGTGCAGCATGTCGCCGAAGGCGTCCTTGATGCCCACCGGGCTATCCTCGAACCGGCCCAGCGCGCCGTAGAAGTAGCGCGTCAGCACGAAGCCTTCGCGCACGGCTTCCTCCGCCTTGCGCTCCCGGAATTCATGGATCTTGTTTTTGGGCGTGCCTTCCGGGGGTGCCGCGGTTCGGGCTTCCAGGGCGCGGATCAGCGACTCGATCACCAGCAGCCCCACGTCGTGCTTGAAGCTTTCGTCCATGGGTGCTGGCTTCACGATCTCCAGCAGCGGTTGCAGCTTGATCAGCGCATTGGCTCGCTTGAGCGTGAAGGTGTCGAGCACGTAGTGCAGGTAGGTGTGCCGGACCTGCTGCATGCGCGGCGGCCCGGCCGGCGAAATGACCACGAAGTAATGAGGGCCGTAGTTGCGCGCGTTCACCTGGCTGGGCGCGGCCAGCGGGTCCAGATACACCACGAAGCGGCGTCCCAGGTAGCCGGCGAACTGCAGCTTCAGGTACACGTCCGTTTCCAGCAGCATGCGGGAAACCGGCTCGTGGTAGGCCTCGATGAAGCTCTCATACTCCGGCTGATGCTTCCTCCAGATAGCGCCCAGGTTGGCCTCACTGTAGAAGAGCTTCAGCAGGGGCGCCAGGCCGAGCACGTATGCGGCGTCGGGCGGGAAGTCGGCTTCCTTGGCGTTGGGCGCAAACTCCGGCGGGCCATCCAGGTACAGGGCCAGCGACACGTACTGGGAAAGCGTGCGCGCGGCGTCCGGCTGCTGGTGGTCGCGGTAGAAATCGCAGACCCGCCGGTGGGCGGCCGCAGCCTCCGGCGTGGCGGTGATGGCGTTGGCTATCTCCGCGCGGATCTTCAGCCGCAGCGGGTCGGAAGTCGCGAGTTCCTGGTCGTAGCCGCAGGCGTTGATTCCGGCCAGCACGCTGAACAGCGTCTCGCTGGTGTCGAGGGTCACCTTGGAAGTGGTCTGCGCGCCACACGGCAGCGCAAGCACGCCGCACAGGCCCGCCAGCATCACGAACCGGGGGAAAAACCGCAGCACCGCCTCCTGCAAGTTGATCCTGGGGTGGGAGATTCGGAGAGTCAAGTGTACGGGAGCACTCCCGCGCCGGTCAATTCCGCTGCGCGGGCGCCGACCTGCGACTTCGTTCAAGTGGCAGACCGCGAATCCTTATCCCTTCACCGACACCTTGGAGAAGGAGAGCACTACGCGCCCCGCGGTGGGCCGCCCAAACGACATGGCCGGGCGGAAGGTGGTGAAGATCAGCGCGTTACTGAGCTGTGTGCGCAACTTCTCGTCCTGCTCCGGACCTGCGAGGATGCGATAGTCCTGCACCCGGCCGTTGGCGTCCACGTAGGTCTCCACCACCAGCGCATCGGCGTTGTTCAGCGAACTGAGGCCGGCGGCGAAGGGCGACCCTTCCAGTTGCGGCGGCAGGTACAGCAGCGTGGGGACATCGTCGGCGCCCGCCTGTGCCGGTACCGGGTAGATGCCCAGCAGCAGCCCGAACAGGATCACCGTGCTGACCAGCCCCGCCGTGGCGGGTAGCAGGAAGCCGTTGATGGCGTTCTCCAACCGCACCATACCGGCGGCCAGGCGGCGGCTCAACGTGTCGGCGGAGCGCCGGGAAAGGGCGACGCGCAACTGCAGCGCCAGCGCCTCGGGCGCGCGCCGCGGCCCCAGGGCATGCACCAGCGCCTGGGTGCGGGTCAACTGGCGATACTCCACGCGGCAGGACGGGCACTCCTCCAGGTGGCGCTCCACGGCCAGCATCTCGGCCCCGGTCACCACGCCGTCCAGGCAGGGAGAGAACAGCGAACGGGCCTGTTTGCACTTCATGGCGTAACCTCGATGGCCTCGCCGGCGGACGTGCCGGCATCCTCTTCGGCTCGGACCGAGCGGCGCTTCGTTTCCGGCGCCGTCTCGCCGGCATAGCGCAGCAGACGCTTTCGCAAAGCGTCGCGCCCGCGCATCAAACGTGATTTCACCGTCCCCAGCGAAACTCCCAGTACTTCCGCAATCTCTTCGTAGGAAAGCTCTTCGATATCGCGCAAAATGACGGTGGTGCGATAAGGCTCGGGCAACTGCCGCAGCTCTTGCTCCAGGCGCTCCCGAACCTCCCCCTGCATGGCCGTGTCGAGCGGCGAATCCGCATCGTCCACCAGCGTCTCCCGCAGGCAGGCGCAGAAGCCGGATTCGCCTGTCTCCGCGCCGGGCTCGATCGATGTCTCGCGCCCCTTATGCCGGTACCACCAGCGCCGCTGGTTCGACGCTTCCCGGATGGCGATGCGGTACATCCACGTCTTCAGGCTGGCGTTGCCCTGGAACGAGTGGATGCCGCGGAACACCTTCAGGAAGACTTCCTGCGTGGTGTCGGCGGCGTCTGCCGGGTCGTGCACAATGCGGTACACCAGGCTGTAGATGGGCTGATGGAAGCGGGCGATCAGCCACTCGTAGGCCTCTTCGGAGCCGGACTTCAGCCCGGCCACAATGGCCACTTCTTCTGCGCGGCCACTCAGCGCGCTTGCGATATCGCCCACTTTGCCGCTCCCGCCGGCGCGGATCCGTTGTGCCCGCCGGCGCCTTCCGGCACTGCTTCGGCCGCTGCCTCACCCGGCCGCGACCTGCTAACCCTATTAGACTACAGGACAGAGCAGGAAGTTCCCGCCCGCCTGCTTGGATGAGACCCAGCCCGCCCGCGATGCCCGTTTCCGCGGTTATCCCGCTACTTTAGGAACGCCCGTCTACCTGTTCCTTGCGGCACTAAACAGCCCGCCGTCCCCTCTTGTCTACCGGATGTTCTCCACATAGTCCGAGGGGAAGCCCGGCCGACGCGCGAGGTCGCGCAGCTTCGCGGCGTACTCGGGGTTCGCCTCTTCGGGGCTCGGTGCGGCTGGCAGATTGAAGCACAGCGCCGCGGTTCGGGAGCCGTCGCTGAGTTCGGCGATCACCGCTTCCGGCCGGTACATGCGGACGCTGGCTTCCGCGTACAGTTGCTCGAGCTCGGCATGCGTCAGTTGCATCAGCATGCCGTACGCGCGTCCCTGCGCATCGGGCGCCAGCGTGGCACGCTGGCCGATGCGCAGCGAGTACCCCGGAACCGATCCCGCGCGAAGTTTCTGCGGTTCGGCGCCCTTGCCGCGCAGGAGCTCGACGTCCATGAACAGGCCGTAGAAGAAGACTTCGATACGTCGGGGCGTGTCCATTCTCGTGTTCTTAACAGAAATTGGTCCTGTGTCCAATCCGAATCTTGCGCTCAAACTAAGGAGGCTGTTCTAGAATTCCGTGCGCGGAGAAGCCCATGCGACCCATCGGCGCCTTCCTGGTTTGCTGCGTAGTCTCTCTGCCCGCCCTCGCGCAGCCACCGACCAACCCGCCGTATCTGGCCGAGTTCCCCTCGGTGGAGCGGGTGAAGTCCGAACTGAAGGGCGCCGACGCTATGGACACGGCCGCCCGCCAAATGGGGGCGTTCTGGCAATTGCAGGAAACCATCCGGCAGATGGCCGCCTCACAACGAAGACAGCTCACCGCCGATGAGCGTCGCCTTATCGGGCAGTATGGCCTCGCCTATCAGGCCGCAGGACAACCCTATCAGTCTTACCCCGACCGGCCGAAGTGGTACCAGGCGCACGCCTTCTATGAAACCAATCGCGACTTCCGCGACCAGGTGCTCGGCCGCTTTCTACCACCGTCGTTGCTCGCACAAGTGCCCGGGGCGCGGACTGACGTGGCCGGCCGAGGTCGATCTGCCGCTCGAACCACGCCGCAGGACGGCCAGCAGGCTGCAGCGCAGCAGCGCGGCCCCAACCTCGCCGCCGACGTGCTCCGCCAGCGCAAGCCTTCCGACGCCCAGCGCGCGATGGCTCGCTGTCTCGCTCTGGGCAACAGTGAAGAGCGGTGCGTGAACCAGGTGGCGAGCCGCCAGCTCTCCGAGGAGTGGAGCTCCTACATGCCGTGGCTTAAGCAGGAACGCAGCCCGGGCATGTACTTCACCGGCGTCTACTCCGGCCCCGGCCGCTTCAGCATCACGTTTTACGGGGAGACCAGCTCGGTGGCCTGCGCCGATGTTCAGGGCCAGGGAGCGCCCTCCGCCGGCTACGCCATCGAGCGTACCGCCAACGGCCTGCAGATCAGGCTGTTCGATTCCGCCTCCGCCTCCGGGGCGGCCACTACCTGGCAGGGTCAGCGGATCGTCCTGCCGCTGCGGTCCGACGGCAAGCTGGCAGCCGCAGGCACCATCCGCGTGGCCGGGCAGATTCCGGTAGGCACGCGGCAGACCACCAGGACAGAAACCAGCACCGAGAAGGTCTATTCGCCCACGGCCCAGTACAGCCCTTTCGCGAAGCAGGACTGGGGTGGGTGGTACACGGAGGAGAAGGTCAGTCGAAGCGTGCCGGCGACGGAAACCATCTGGGCGCCCAAGACTGTCACTTGCACACTCGCCCCTTTGACCCCTACCGCCAAGGTGGCGTCGCAAACCAGTCTCAGCGAAGGCCTGGCCAGCGGCCTGGTCGGAGCCCTGCAGGTGCTGGCCGGCGCGGCCAGCGGCCAGCCGGGTGCCGTCGGCTCTGCGCTCGAGGCTGTCCAATCGCCTGCGCCCGACCCCGGCTTGCGTATCCACGGCCAGTATTTCGGAGCCGAAGGCCTGGAACTGGAGTTTTACCCTACTTCGGCGGTGGTCGGCTGCCGTCAGGCTCTGGTGGCGCGTGACTACACCGTGACCTTCAGCGGCAGCCGGGTCTTCGTGAAGATCGCCAACGACGCATCTCCCATGACATTCGAGCTGACGCCCGCCGGCACCCTGACGGGTTCCGGCCAAGTGCAGGTTGATGGACGCGTGCTGGTCGGCCTGGACTCGAACGACAGACCCAACTTCCAGCCGGTTTCGGACATCTGCGCCGTGAGCACTCTGGCCCCGGCGGGCACCGCCGCAGGAAAAGCAGCGGCGGCCGCAGCCGCAACTTCCCTCCGGCACGGCGACGCCCGCCTGACCATCCGCGCTCAACCCGGGACCCGCCTGACGCTTCTGAAGGAAAGCATGGAGACTGCCCTCACCCAGCGTGGAGTCCGCTTGCCCGCAGGCAGCGCCCGCATCAGCTCCTGGATGGCGGGTTGCGGGGCCGAGCAGGCGGAGTGCCTGCAGACCATGATGGAAGCCATGCAGGCCAACGGCGTCGCCACCCTCATGGTGAATCCTGATGGCAAAGCGCAGTTCCCTCCGGTGCCCGCCGCAACCTATTACGTCTTTGGCATGGGCGAGCACAGCGGCCGGTTCATGCTCTGGCACGTCCAGGTTGAAATGGAGCCGGGGGAAAGCTCGGTCACGCTCGACCATCGCAACGGCGAATCGCTGGAAGGCATCCAGTAGGGATCTCACGTCCTTTTGCAACCAGCGCGCCGCAGAATGAGAAGTCCCGCACGACGCGCGCCTCGCCAGCGTGTTCGCGTTTGACTATCCCTTGCGCCTCGGCGAAAATGAATCCGCGTAGCCTTCCTGTCGAATCTTCCGCGTGGGCCTGTGGCGCAGCTGGGAGCGCGCTTCCATGGCATGGAAGAGGTCGTCGGTTCGATCCCGACCAGGTCCACCACTGCTTTCTTGAGCGCGTCCCGGCATGCCGGGAAAATCGTCGGTTTGATCCCGAGCAAGGTCCGCCCAATCTTTCCCCTACTTTCTGCACCGGCCGTTCAACGACCGGAACCACTTGCTCTGCCGCGGGAGCGACCGTATTAACGGCCCTGGTTCCCCTCTCTCAAATGCCCGCTAACCGCTTTCCCTGCAAGTACTTAACTTCCTTACCAAGGTAATTTTCCGATGTTACTGCGGTTATCTTTTCCCGCAACAGTGCTAGCGCTAAAGTGCCGGAGGATTCGGAGGTTGGCACGCATTACTCCGGCCAGGAGACTGGTTCAGAAATGGCCATGCAAGGCACTATTTGCATCGCGCCCGGCAACCTGCAGCGCTGGCGTGCCGAGGCCATCATGCTGGACAGCCGCGCCGAGCAGCGCGGCTTGCGGCGTTACGCCCTGCGCGCGCAGGTGACGGTGCGCTGGTCGTACGGCTCGACCGGCGGCACGGTACTGGCTCTGGTGCGCGACATCAGCGAGAACGGCGTCTTCCTGTACCTCGACTCGCGCGTTCCCGAGGGCGCCAATATCGAGTTCATGCTGTCGCTGCCGACTGAGATCGCAGGCGACACCCAGAGCGCCTTCTGGTGCAAAGGACGCGTCGTACGCGTCGAAGCTCCGCTGGGCGCCAAGTCAGGAATCGGCGCGCGCATCGAGCAACGCAAGAAAGTTCCCAGGGACTCCAAGCTCTACCAGGCAGGTTCGGTCAGTTCGAGCGACGCGCCTCTGGGCGGCCTGGAGAAAGCGATGGTCAGCGCCGGCAAGGGCGCCAGCCACAAGAGCGGCGTGCGGCAGGCAAGTCCTTCCGCCATGACGCAAGTGCATCACAGCGAGGCGGGTGTGATGTTCTTCGCCGCCCTGGTCGTGCTGGCGGCCGGGCTGTTGTTCAGCGTGTTCGCCCCTCCCGCCCCAAAAACCGTGCAGTCGGAGGTGGTCGCCGATCCCGACGCTAAGGTGTGGGTGCACACTCGCACCGGCCAGTACTATTGCGAGGGCACGCCCGAGTTCGGCAAGCTGGAGCCGGGCAAAACCATGAGCCAGCACGACGCCCAGGCTGCCTACTATCGCGCGGCGGCGGGCGTCTGCCAGTAAACAAGTTGCGGCGCTGAAGCGGCGCGCGGCAGCCGGCCCGCGCTTTCCGGTCCAACCGGCGCAGAAGCGCTCCTGGAGGCACGGGCCTGGCCCGTGCCTCCCCCATTTTGCGCCCGGTGATTGCTAGCGTGCCGCCGCGAAATTGGCGTGCACCAGCCACCACTGCCCGTCCTTCTTCACGTAGACGCGCGTGGACTTGGCGCGCTGCGGCTCGACCACGCCGTCTTTGTTGGCCACCGCGCCGATGAAGTTATAGGTCAGGATGGCCACGTCGCCGTACACCTGCACCTTCTCGTTGGCCATCTCCGCCGCCATCAGGCGTCCGGGAGAGCCCAGGCCGGCTTCCGCCAGCCGCTGGTTCATGGCCTTGCCGTCGAGGCGCGTGGGGTACTCGTCGTTGAACTCCGTGTAGTCGTCGGCGATGTTCTTCCACGCGCCCGCCAGGTCCTTGCGCATCTCGGCTCTCCACTGGGCCTTGGTGACGGCAATGACTTCATCGGCGGCTGCGCTCCCGGCCTGCTGCGCCAGCCCCAGGCCGGTCACCGCGGCGAGCAACACCATCAACAGGATTCGACGCATCTGGATTCTCCTTCAGCGGGCGAAAGGGCGTGGATTCGAACTGCGATCTCGCCGCTTGGTCTTGGATTGGAAAGGCAGGCAACGCTACTCAAGCGCGCTCCAGGAGTCAAGCCGCGCGTCCGATCGACTCAATCTCCCGCCCGTGCTCCTCGATCGTGGGTCTCGTCCTCCACCGGTACGCCATCGCGATAGCGCACGAACTTCCCTGAAACAGCCGGCACCCGCTCCCCTGGCACCAGTATCCCCACCAGGTTCAGCGGGTCGGCGGCGGAGATGGTGATGGTCTCGCCGCTCGGTGACATCTTGCGCGTGGCGCGCAGGGAATCCACCGCCACCGGCAGCGCGAACTGCTCGCCCAGGAAGCCGGAGACGAAGCGGCCGCCGCACACTTCGCCGCGCGCTTCCAGGCGGCGGAAAGCCTCCAGCAGTTCACGCCATTTGGGCACGATTGTCTCGCGCGCCAGCAGGTCGCGGAAGACCACGCCGTAGCGCTGCAGCAGCATCTTGCAAGTGGCCTCAACGGCGCGCACGCGGTCGGTGCTCTCCCCGGCATACAGCAGCGACCATCGCCCTGGGCTGTGTCGCGGCCGTGCGACCCGTCCCGCGCCGTGTCCGGAGCGGCGCTTGGGATCGATGAGCGCGCGCAGATTGTCGAACCCGTCGGCCGTCACCAGCCCGGCGGCCACCAGTTCCCACAGCGCCGTCTCCACTTCCGCCTTCAATCGCCCGGTACCGCGCACCAGGTCGGTGAAGAAAGAGGCGCCGCGCTGCTTCAGGTAGCCCAGCAACTCGCGCGCGCCATGGCTCAGGCCGTTGCCCTCGTCTTCGTGCGGACGCCGCGGCAGCATCCAGTCCGCTTCCTCGCGCACGAAGAAGGTGATGGGCGCGACGCTGGTGGGCACCACGCGGCGGCGCCCGCCGGCGGCGTCCTCCAGCGTTGCCGGATGCGGTGAAAGCCTTCCCCAGCCCACCGCGCCGGTCAGGCACAACTGGTCCAGGACCTTGGGGTCGTAGCCCGCCACCCGTCGCGCCAGCACCTGCGGTTCCCAGGCATTGGCCGGGATCTCGAAGCCCTGCAACTGGCGCACCGCTTCCAGCACGCCGCGCTCGCCGCGCAACTGCGCGCCTTCGGCCAGGTGCTGCCAGCGCAGCAGCCAGCGCAGGAACTGCGCCGCCGTCACCGGCTCGATCTGCTTGCGCAACCTGCCCAGCGTGAGCTGATGGATGCGGGCCAGCAGTCGGCGCTCGCACCACTCGTGGACTTGCTGATCTGCGGATGGGGCGGTCTGGTGATTGCGGAAGTTGCCGCGCAGGAGAGCGCCGGCGGCCTCCAGGCGAAGCATCGGCTGCTCGATCTCGCGTTCCGCCAGGCCCAGCGCATGGGCCAGTTCGCGCGAGGTCGTGGGGCCGGTGTGCTGCATCCATCCGGTGACCAGCGCCAGCAGTGCGTCGTCGCGTGATGGAGCCTCTCCTGCCACTGCGGGCAGGGGACGCTCGAAGCGGGCTTCTGGAAAGAGAACGCCGAAGGTCTTGGCGCGCTCGGTGGCCACCCAATAAGCGCGGCCATCTGCAACCGCACGTCCGGCGCGATCGGAATCGACCAGGGCCTCGAAGTATCGTGCCCAACCTTCGACGATCGGCCTCCCAGTCGGTGCTCGCGTTTCTTCCGGCAGCGCCAGCAGGGTATAGAGCGCGTCGTGCAATTCGTCGGCGTCGCGCACTTCCGGCCAGGCGTCCTCGCAGACCTGCGCGATGGCTTGCGGATCGAGCCGGCCCACTTCCGCCAGCACCGACTCCGGCAGCACCCGCCGCATCTCCACCGCGCGCGCCCGCCGCTCTTCGAGCGGCGCATCGTCGAGGTAGGCATAAGGATTGGCGTTCAGGATCTGGTGCGAAAACGCCGAGGGCGCCACCGTGTCCACCGCCAGGGTGCGGATCGCGCCCGAGGCGATGCCGCGCAGCACCGCCCGCAATCCTTCCAGGTCGAGCGCTTCGCTGAGCACGTCTTTCATCACCTCGCGCACCAGCGGATGATCGGGGATGCGCATGTCGCCGGTGATGTTCTCCTGGCAGGCGGCCACGTCGGGGAATACCGAGGCCAGCAGGTCGTCCGAGCGCATGCGCTGGATCTGCGGCGGCACCTTGCGGCCGCCGGCAAAGCGCAGCAGCGCGAGCGAGCGCATGGCGTCCCAGCGCCAGCGCGCTGCAAAGATGGGCGAAGCCAGCGCCGCCTGCTCCAGCACTTCCTTCACCGTTTCCTCGTGCAGGAACTGGAAGACGTCGCTCAGCGGGAAGCTGTGCTGCTCGGCCAGCGCGATGTTCAGTCCTTCGTCGGTGGCCGCGGCCTGCAGCTCGAAGTTGAAGGAGCGGCAGAAGCGCTTGCGCAGCGCCAGCCCCCAGGCCTTGTTGATGCGCCCGCCGAAGGGCGCGTGGATCACGAGCTGCATCCCCCCGCCCTCGTCAAAAAAGCGCTCGGCGATCACCGTGGTCTGCGTGGGCACCGCGCCCAGCACCGCGCGTCCCTCCACGATGTAGGCGACGATCTGCTCCGCTCCGGCGTCGTCCACGCCGCACTCACTTTTCAACCATTCGATTGCCTGCGTTGCGCGCTCCGGGACCATATCGCCCACCCGTTCCCGAATCTCCGCTACCTGCGCCGAAAGCTCCGCCGTGCGCGCCGGTGCTTCGCCGCGCCAGAAGGGAATATTGGGGGGAGCGCCATGCGCGTCTTCCACCAGCACGCGACCGGCGGACTCGATGCGCCGGATGCGCCAACTGGTGTTGCCCAGCAGCATGATGTCGCCCTTCATGCTCTCGACGGCGAAGTCTTCGTCCACCGTCCCGACCGTCACCCCCTCGGGCTCGGCGATCACCGTGTACAGGGCGTTATCCGGAATCGCGCCGCCCGAGGTGATGGCCGCCAGCCGTCCGCCCCGGCGGGCCTTCACCCGGCCATGCACGCGGTCGCGGTGCAGATAGGCGCCGTAGCGGCCGCGCCGCGCCGCGATGCCTTCGCTCAGCATCTCCAGCACGGCATCAAAGGCCTGGCGCGCCAGCTCACGATAGGGATAGGCGCGCCGGGCCAGAGCATACAGTCCGTCCTCCCGCCAGTCCTCGACCGCGCACGCCGCCACCATCTGCTGCGCCAGGATGTCCAGCGGCGCATCCGGCACCTCCAGCCGGTCCAGTTCGCCCAGGCGGATGGCGCGCACCAGGGCGGCGCATTCCACCAGCTCATCGCGCGTGGTAACGAAAAAGCGCGCCTTGGGGACGGCGCCACGCCAGTGGCCGGACCGTCCCGCGCGTTGCAATGCGACCGCGATCGCCCGCGGCGAGCCGATCTGGCACACCAGGTCGACCGTCCCGATGTCGATGCCCAGCTCGAGCGAGGCCGTGGCCACGACGACCTTCGCCTGGCCTTCTTTCAGCCGCTTCTCCGCTGCCAGGCGCAGCTTGCGCGCCAGGCTGCCGTGGTGCGCCGCCACCGCTTCCTCACCTAAGCGCTCCACCAGGTTGTGCGCTACGCGCTCCGCCAGGCGCCGCGTGTTGACGAACACCAGCGTCGAGCGATGCTCGCCGACCAGTTCCGCGATGCGGTCGTACAACTCGTCCCACATCTCGTTCGAGGCCACCGGCCCGAGCGGCATGCCCGGAACTTCCACGGCAAGGTCCATCGCGCGGCGATGTCCGATATTGACGATGGCCGGCAGCGGACGCTCGCTGCCGGCCAGGAACTGCGCCACCACTTCGATGGGCTTCTGTGTCGCTGAGAGTCCGATGCGCACCGGGCGGTGTCGCGTGAGCGCTTCCAGCCGCTCGAGCGAGAGCGCGAGATGCGCGCCGCGCTTGTCGTCGGCCACGGCGTGGATCTCGTCCACGATCACCGTCTCCACGTCCTTCAGGACGGCGCGGCTTCCCTCCGCCGTCAGCAGGATGTAGAGCGACTCGGGCGTGGTCACCAGGATGTGCGGCGGACGCCGCAGCATGGCGCGGCGCTCGTGGGCCAGCGTGTCGCCGGTGCGGACCGCGGTGCGTATCTCCGGCATCAGCAGGCCGCGCTCGCCCGCCCGGTGCAGAATCTCGCCCAGCGGGACTTCGAGATTCTTCTGGATGTCGTTGCCCAGCGCCTTGAGCGGCGAAATGTAAAGGACTTCGGTGCGGTCCCGAAGCTCCCCCGCCAGCGCCTTGCGCACCAGCCGGTCAATGCAGGCGAGAAACGCGGCCAGCGTCTTGCCCGAACCGGTGGGCGCCGAGATGAGCGTTGCGTGCCCGGCCAGGATGTGCGGCCAGCCCTGCTCCTGCGGCTCGGTCGGCGATCCGAAGCGCTCCAGGAACCAGTCCCGCACCAGCGGGTGGGCCCATCCCATATCCGAGCCGGTGGACATAGAGTCGGATTCTAGCGCGGAGGGACGACTTTCGCAAATTCTTCGCCCTCGATTGTAGTTCCGGCTGGTTGTCATTCCGAGCCCGCCGCGGCGAGCGAGGAATCTCTATGGCCAGCAGACGTATCCGGGCGACACGGTGGCTATCGGAAGGCTACGTTTCGCTCAGCCTGACAAACCCGAAGCTCGACTAGAATCAATCGGTGGCTGGTACCCTCAAGGACCTCATCCGATGCCCGCACTGCAACGGCGCGGAGATCGTCTACTCCTGCGAGCCCAAGTGCTGTTTCAACCACGTCTGCGCCGACTGCCGCTCGACCTTCGAGATCAACACCCACAAGACCGGGCGCTTCGACCGCGAGGCCTCCATCCAGGCCGCCGAGCCCGAATCCGGCGAGCCCACCACCGCCTGCGCCGCCTGTGAGAGCCTGAAGCTCGCCGTGCTCAGCGCCGATGGGAACGAGACGCTGCTGTTGTGCGGCGACTGCCGCGCCATCTCCCGCCTGGTGATCGAGGAATTCGTCGCCGGCAACTTGTAGCGGGCTTGCTGACTCCCGGCTGAAGGCCAGGAGCCCAGTGCGACTCGGCGACTTTAGAGACGTCTCCACGAGATCGCTTTGTATCAGGGCACGGCTTCAGCCGCGCCGAAACGGGCTGAGATATCAAGGGCCTGGCGCCTAAAAACCGCATGCAGAAAGTCCCTCGATGGCGGCCATCATTTCTTCGGCGGCACACGCTCGTTCAAATAGGCGTGCATGACCGATGTCCACTTGCCCTGGGCGCGCAGGATGTACTCCACCGCATCGCGAGCCGCGCCCGCCCCGCCGGCATGCCGGGTGACGATGTGGGCCTCCTGCTTCACTTCCTTGCGGGCGTTGGCGGTGGCGATGGCCAGCCCGCAGCGGCGCATCACCGGCAAGTCGATGATGTCATCGCCGAGATAGGCCACCTCGCGGGCCTCGAGTTTTTCCTGCGCCAGGATCCCCTCCAGGACCGCCACCTTGTCGGCCGCGCCCTGGTGGACGTGGTCCAGGCGCAAGTCGCGCGCACGCAGCGCAACCGTTTCCGAAATCCGCTTGGTGATGACGCCGGTCTTGATCCCCGCCAGCCGCGCCAGCGAGATGGCCGTGCCGTCGTGCGCATGAAAGCCCTTGGCTTCCACGATATTCGCGCTCGAGATGGCGTAACCGCCCGCGTCGGCGCGGGCCGCGGCGGCCGATGCCGTTTGCTGTTCGGCGCCGGCGGTCGCGGGAAACAGCCAGATGGTGCCGTCGGTCAGCACGCCATCCACGTCCATGAGGATCAGCTTGATGCGCTTCGCCCGCCCCTTCGACATAGCGGCCAGATTGTAGCAGCGCCCCCGCAACCGACGGTCCCGGGCATCTCGATTTTGGCTTTTCCAGCCAGTGCAGTGCACCTTCTTGTTTCTTCGAGAATTTCAGAGAGTGTCATTCTGAGCGACCAAAGGGAGCGAAGAATCTATGTATTTGATTTCTAGTGCATAGATCCTTCGCCCTCCAGGGGGGCTCAGGATGACAGCGGGGATGTTCTGGCGCTAATCTGCGAGACACAACACTAGCAGCTGGGCCACTAGCCACTGACCACTGACCACTGCCTCAGCTCCCCGTCATTTATAATCAGCATTTGATTCTCTCCGGAGCCGTCCTTTCATGATCCGATTCCTTCAGTCGTCGAACCGTGGCGCCAAGATTCTGCTCGGCAGCATGCTGCTGGTGCTTTCCGCGGCCATGCTGGTCTACCTGATTCCCGGCTTCATGGACGCCACCGGCGGTCCCGCGCGGGGCGTCATCGCCAGCGTC